>DASWCA010000435.1:0-15486 GCA_036390355.1 Acidobacteriaceae bacterium | reverse complement strand
CAAGTCGCTGGAAGAGGCCAAGAAGGTCGCTGTTGGAGACGGAGAAGAGTGGCTCGCACAGAGAGGACTTCTCATAAGAGAGGCCGGCGAACCCCGCGTCAATGGAGCCGGAGGTCGCGGAGGAGATGGTCACGGCAGCCGAGGAGATTGGGCCGCTCGGAACAGGTTGCGGATTTGCAACAAGTTTTGGAAAGGTAGTGCCAACTGCAGGTGTCATCAGCGAGGCGGCGCAGCCGGATAGAAGCGTGCTGGCTGAGAGTGCGGCCGCTCCCCCGAGAAAGTAGCGGCGGGACAGGAGGACAGGAAGGTTTGGTGTCGGTATGTGGCTCATGAGTTTCATTGGAACCGGCGAGTACCACAGAACTCCAATACTCTTTGGTAACCCGAGCAGTTTAGTTTTTGGATACTAAACGGAGAGGAAGGAACGAGGGCCCGCGCTATTTTGCTAACCTTCCAAAATCGAATGACTTAGAGATGGTCAGAACTGCGTCGGCTGGCAAGCTGCTTGCAAGCCCATTTTGGGCCGATTGGGCATTCCCGGCTCGTTTTCCGCAGACGATTATCAAGTCGTCGAAGCTGTATTGGGGAGACTCTGGGTGTTATCTACTCGGCATCGCATCGCAGAGCGAACTCGAACGCGCGCCATTTCTCGGCCGACTGTTCGATGGAATCGTGACCTCGGAGATTCTCAAGAGTCAGGTCAATCGAAGGGCGCGCAAGGGCACGTACCAAAAATGTCTACAAGCATCGAAACGAAATTGATTTGTTGGAGCACCGAATGGGATTTGAACCCATGAATACTGGTTTTGCAGACCAGCGCGTTAGCCACTTCGCCATCGGTGCTTCTCTCCGCCGCGCACACAAAACCCAATGCACGCGGCGGTGCAATTGTCGCAGACGCCTACTGCGGCTGCGGGGTCGTCCGCAGGTATGGCTTGACGGTCTTGTAGCCGGGAAATATCTTGGCCGCATCGTCGTTCGAAACCGCGCCCGTGATGATCACGTCATCGCCCTGTTTCCAGTTTGCCGGAGTCGCGACTTTGTGCTTCGACGTCAGTTGCATGGAATCGAGCACGCGAATGATCTCGTCGAAGTTGCGGCCCGTTGTCATCGGGTAGGCCAGCGTTAGCTTGATGCGCTTGTCCGGCCCGATCACGAAGACCATGCGAACGGTCGCATTGTCAGCTGGAGTGCGCCCTTCGCAGGTGTCGCCCGCATCTCCCGGCAACATATCGTAGAGCTTCGCTACCTTCAACTCCGGATCGCCGATCACCGGGAAGTTGACTGCCGACCCCGTTACTTCTTCAATATCTTTCGCCCACTTGCCGTGGTTCTCCACCGGGTCAACGCTGAGGCCGATCACCTTGGCGCCGCGCGCCGCAAACTGCTTCTCGAGCGCGCCCACCGCGCCAAGTTCCGTTGTGCAGACCGGCGTGAAGTCTTTGGGGTGCGAGAACAGCACTGCCCAGTTGTCGCCAATCCACTCGTGGAAATGAATCGTGCCCTGCGTGGTTTCGGCGGTGAAGTCGGGAGCTACATCATTGATGCGAAGCGACATTGTTATCTCTCCTCTTTCCTCATGGTCTTCAAAAGTCTAGTGCGGAATCGAGCCCGGAGACTTGAAAACCCACCCGGCTCGTTGGCTCTGGGTGGGTCACGCGCTGCCGAATCTAAAGGTTACTTGCTACGATTCGCTTATGCGCACACCCACGCCCTTACTGCAACAGCAGCAGGGCCTGGAGTTCGTGTTTGGCGTTATCGTCATGGCTAATCTTTTTGGCCGCGGCCAGCGTGGCTGGCGTGGAGCAGTTTGCCCCATTGCGGTCTACCTGAAAACATACGTCTTAGGAGTCTCTATGTCAAATTCCGAACCTGCCACTTTCGCCTCCACCAGCGTGCATCAGGCCTGCGACTTTGCCCAGATGGATGTCTTCGCCGAACAGCCTCTGCAGGGCAATGCGCTCGCCGTCTTTACCGACGCGCGCGGTCTCACAACCGAGGAGATGCAATCCATCGCGCGCGAGACGAACCTCAGCGAAACCACGTTCATTCTGCCTCGCGCTGCTGAGGTGGAACGCGAGCACGGTGTCCAGGTCCGTATCTTCACAGTTCGCGAGGAATTGGAATTCGCGGGCCACCCCACGCTTGGCACTGCGAGCTGGCTCTATCTCAATCACCCCGTCTTCGCAGGTGCTGCTGAGATCACGCTGGACCTTCGCGTCGGCCGCATTCCCGTGAGCTTCTCGACGCAACAGGACGGCCCGGGCGTCTATGCAACGATGCGGCAGAACGATCCCGCCTTCGGCCAGATCCATGAGCCATCCGCTATTGCCAAGGCACTCGGGCTCGCGGTCGAAGACCTCGATCCGAGCGTGCCCGCGCAGACCGTCTCGACTGGAATACCGTTCTGCATTGTTCCACTGCGTTCGCTTGAAGTCGCCGCGCGTCTCGCCATCCCGCAGGCGTTAGCGCAAGCTTACCTCGCTGGCAGCGATGCGAAATTCTTCCACTGCATCACTCGCGCGTCCGCAGGCTCCGGCGCGGACTGGCACGCGCGCATGCAGTTCTACAACGGAGAAGATCCGGCGACCGGATCAGCCTCCGGATGCGCCATTGCCTATCTTGTCCGGCATTCGCTCGCCGCCTCCGCACAGCCGATCGTCCTTGAACAGGGCATCGAGATGCTTCGCCCCAGCCGGATTTATGTCCAGGCAACTTCGACGGGCGACCACATCTCCGATGTGCGCGTTGGTGGTCGCACCATTCCTATTGCATGTGGACGCTTTTTCCTGCCGTGATGCACCCGATTTCAACAGAGCCGCAACGCGAAAGATCAGCAATGATGCGGTCTATGAAGATTCGGTGAATGTGCAATCAAAATATTCTCTCCATTTCGCTAGGTCTTCGCCGTTGCCAAGCTGGGTAACCCTCCGTACTGTTGGGAAGCATTGAAGAGCGAAATGTGCTCTCGGCAAAACGCAAGCGATGTCAGTTTGAAAATTTTCGATCCACAAACCAGAAATAAGCAGCACCAGCGGTCCACTTGTTTTGCCACACAATTTGAGTTGAGAGAAAGCCATCGGCTCGTAGTGGCGGCTTTCCAACGCACCGTTCCGACTGCAAAATGCAGACGAACCAGTCCATGTCCTAGGGTCCCATTTCAGACCCGCCGCCTTGTGACCGCAGGTTCGCTCGCTTCTCAGCCGTCCGCATGAATGCGTTCCGAAATCCGCATGGCAACGTGCGTTGCTATCGGCTTTCTCTCGCACCTGCGGTCTGTCGCCTGGGCTTACGCTCACCGGCGGACAAGGGAACTGCCTCTACACGGAGCAGACAGGAGAGCCTCGCCCAAAAAGCGCGGCTTCAGGGCGAACCCCTCCTGCCGGCCGCCTTGAAGCAGCCCCTGCATCTGCCGGAGCCGAACGTTCCGGCCCCCGGCCGCCGGTGAACCGATCGCCGCCCGCCGGCGCGTGCGCCAACCAGCAAACGCGCCGGATTTGAGGCCCATCCGCCAGACTGCTCCGCACGACACGGTTCTGAAGCCGGTCGCCGGTGCCGAAGGCAGAACTGAGATGCTATGCGCCCCAAAAAGACTATCCTCTGCGTCGACGACAATGAACAAATCCTCTCAGTCCGAACCTTTCTTCTCGAAACGCGCGGCTACCGCGTGATCGCTGTCGGGAACCCGCATGATGCGCTCGATACCATCTCCAACTCATTGCCTGGCTCGCTTGACCTTCTGCTCTGCGATCTCGTCATGCCGCAGATGGATGGCAACGAACTCGTTCGCCGCGCAAAACAACTCCACCCCACCCTTCCCGCAATGATCGTCTCCGGCACCGTCACAGGTTACGATCGGGCCGGCCGCGCCGACGCCTTCCTGCCCAAGGGCGCAGGCTCTCCAGCCGAGATGCTCGAACGCATTCGCATCCTGGTCGCCCGCAAACGCGGACCCAGAAAGATGTCGCACGCCGCTCCACAAGAATCGAACCTCGTTACAGCGAGCGCCTCCGCGTAGCGCCGAATAACGATCGCATCCATGGATGAGGCCCGCGATCTTTGCGGGCCTCATCTTCACCAAGGTTCGTCATTCTGCGCGACGCGCAGAATCTCGGTAGTTGCCTTCGTGTCGGCATCCACTGCGCAAGCGCAAGATGCGACTCTGCAACTCCTTCAAGCCGCCTTGGTCGTCGCACTCTGCGGCATCTGTCGCTCGTGAATCACCATCCATGAAGTGCCAAACTTGTCCCTGAACTGCCCAAAACGGTGCGCGAAAAACGTTTCGCCCATCGCCATGTAAACCTCACCGCCATCCGTAAGCAGCTTGTAGATCCGCTCCGCCTCTTCGCTGCTGCCGACCGACAGAGATAGATAGACACTGCGCATCGGCTGGAACCGGTCCTTGGGAACATCGCTCGCCATCACCACGGTGTCGCCAAGCTCCAGCCGCGCATGCAGTATGGCGTCTGCATATCCCGGAGGCGTGTGCTTCTCCGCATCCGGCATCTGACTCCACTTCATCATGCTCGTAATCTTTCCGCCCAGATGTTGCTCATAGAACCGGAGAGCCTCCTCACAGTTCCCGCCGAAGTTAAGGTATGTATTCAGTTTCATTGGGTAATTCCTCCATTCAGATAGTCGGTCGATTCTGGATTCCTCGGTAGGTTGAAAATCTCTGCAATTTCTTCTTGACATCATACCGATTAGTCGGTATCGTACCATGTAGTTGGTACGGAGGCAAGCGAAATTCGTGACAAAAGACAGCCAATCTGAACCCCAGGCCAGGCACCAGTCCAAGACCAAGCTGCTCGATGCAGCCCTCCATGTCATTCGTTCAAAGGGTTATGCGGCCACGACCGTTGATGATATCTGTCACCAGGCAGGAGTGACCAAGGGGAGCTTTTTCCATCATTTCAAGAGCAAAGACGACCTCGCGCTCGCCGCCGTTGCCCATTGGCGAGCGATGACGGAAGGCTTTTTCGCCGAAGCACCCTACCACCAACCGGAAGACCCGCTGGACCGCCTGCTCGGCTACGTGGACTTCCGGGCTGCGATTCTTACCGGCGAGCTTCCCGACTACACCTGTCTGCTTGGCACGCTGGTGCAGGAGACCTACGATACCCATCCAACTATCCGCACCGCGTGCGAACAGGCGCTGTCCTCCCATATCGCCGAATTATCGCGCGATGTCGAGGCTGCCAAAGAGCGGTACGCGCCAACCGCGGCATGGAGCGCAGACAGCGTCGGCACCTTCATGCAAGCCGTGCTGCAGGGCGCCTTCATCTTCGCCAAGGCGAAGCAGGGTCCCGAAGTCGCCGCCGAATGCATCGCGCACTTGAGGCGCTATCTCCAGATTTTGTTCAACCGGCCCGATCCAGAAATAAAGGCCGAGCCCCACAGCAACGTAAGTTTCACCGAACGCTACCAACTCAACACAGGAGAGGAGTAAGCAATGCGATCAACAGATTCAAACGAAATCTCGAAGCCAATGCAGTGGGCAGGACGCATCCTTAGCAGCGTTGCCGTGTTGTTCATGTTGATGGATGGTGTGATGAAGCTCTTCCGGCCATCCTTCGTCGTTCAAGCCAGCGCCCAGATGGGCTATCCCGAATCCACGTTGTTTGGGATCGGCTTCGCGCTGCTGATCTGCACGGTGCTCTACGTCATTCCGCGAACGTCTATCCTCGGTGCAATTCTGCTGACCGGCTACCTCGGCGGTGCCGTTGCAAGCCAGGTACGTGTCAGTGCGGGGTGGTTCAACGTCGTCTTTCCGGTCGTCTTTGCAGCGCTGACTTGGGGTGGCTTGTGGCTGCGGGATCGCCGGCTTCAGACCGTGCTGCCTCTTGCTAGCGAGACCTCGTCAGACGTTCGAAACGCGCCGGTCGACCTGGTACCCAATCACTAATCCTCGGAAAATTGAAATCACTTTGTGAAGCCAAAGGAGAATCATGATCACGACTAAGAGCACTTCCTCGATGGAGGGACGCGACCTCATCCTCACGCGCACAATCGACGCTCCGCCGCAGCGGGTCTTCCAGGCATGGACCGATCCAGCGCTGCTCAAGCAGTGGTTCGCGCCGCTTCCATGGACAACATCGCTCATCGAGACGGATGTGCGGGCGGGCGGCTCCACGCTCGTCGTGATGCGAAGCCCTGAGGGCGCGGAATTCCCCAATCCGGGCGTCTACCTCGAAGTCGTCGAGAACCAGCGGCTCGTCTTCACTAACGCCTACACCAAAGCGTGGGAGCCATCGGATAAGCCGTTCATTACTGTTGTCCTCACCTTCGAGGACGCTGGCGGCCGCACGAAATACACGGCGCTCGTTCGGCACTGGACCATCGCCGATCGCGAGCAGCACGAACAGATGGGCTTCCATCAGGGATGGGCCATCTGCGCGGAGCAGTTGGCAGCCCTCGTCGAGCCACGCGAGTTCGTAAACAGTAGCGCCGCGTAATCTCGCCGTTCGCCGCGCCACGTTGCTCAAGCGGCTGTCATCCAACAAAATCACCGCAAACTCAGGAGGATCCAATGAGCGATCTGCAAAGCCATTCCCGCATCACTCCGTTTCTCTGGTTCGACAAGAATGCCGAAGAGGCGGTCGACTTCTATCTCGGCATCTTCAAAAACTCCCGCCGTCTCAGCGAATTGCGCAACGACGGAAACACTCCCGGGCCAAAGGGCACGGTTCTCGTCATCTCGTTTGAACTCGATGGCCAGCAATTTTCCGCGCTCAATGGCGGACCAACGTTCAAGTTCAATGAAGCGATCTCGTTCGTCGTCCGTTGCGACTCCCAGCAGGAGATCGATGAGTACTGGTCCAAACTCACTGCCGGGGGAGGCGCCGAAGTTCAATGCGGTTGGCTGAAGGATAAGTTTGGCCTCTCCTGGCAAGTCGTGCCCGCCCGCCTGCCCGAGTTGCTCAAGCATCCGAACGCGATGAAGGCCATGATGGGCATGAAGAAGCTCGACATTGCCGAACTTGAACGCGCCGGGCAATCGTAACTGCGAGCCCCGCATCTCCTTCGTGGGATGTGGGGCCTTCGCTCCGCATTGCGCGGGTATACCGCAGGCCTCGCTGGCTCGGATAAGATAACCAGACCAATGAGTTCGCGGCCCACCATTCCCGAGCCTCTTTCGATGGCTGCCGTCCTGCGCATTCCCACCATGCGCCGCCTGTGGTACGCCGCGCTTGTCTCCACCTTCGGAGACTTCCTCGCCCTCTTCGCCGTCATCGGCGTCCTCACGTTCCAGCTTCACGCCACGCCGCAGCAGGTCACGGGCGTGCAGATCTCGTACATGCTGCCGATTGCCGTCCTTGGCATCCTCGCCGGGGTTTTCGTCGATCGCTGGCCGCTCAAGCTCACCCTCGTTACAAGCGACTTCATCCGCGCCGCTCTCTGCCTGCTACTGCTTCTCAGCCACAACGTGTTCAGCTTTTACCTCGTGCTCGCGGCGATCAGCGTCGTCTCCAGCTTCTTCGGCCCCGCCCAGGGCGTGACGCTCCGCACCGCCGTCCCCCTCCATGGGCTTCGTTCAGCCAACGCCCTGATGCAACAGGTGATGTTCGGCATGAGGATCGTCGGACCCGCCATCGCCGCCTTCCTGGTAGCCTCCTTCGGCGCTAAAAGCTGCTATTTGATCGACTCGGCCAGCTTCGTTGCTTCCGGTTGTTTGATCGCATCGCTTGCCATCTCGCGTCCCGAGGCCGCAGCGCAGGCCGCCGCAGTACTTGGCGAAGATCCCCCACCTCTGGCTTCTCCGCCAGCCTCGGGCCTGGCCAAAATCCTCGCCGACATGCGAGTCGGAGGCAGTTTCATCGTTCATCACGCCGGCATCCTCTTCGTGATGCTTGCCATGGCTTCCGGCATGTTCGTCATCGGATGTTTCGGCCCGCTTATCGCCGTCTATGTGCGCGATTCGCTTCACGCCTCCACCCGTATCTTCGGAATCGCCAGTGCAATGATCGGCATCGGCATGTTCGCCGGCATCAACGCCCTCACCAGCCTGGCCAAAAAGATCAAGAACGCCACCCTTGTCTATTCCGGCCTCGCAGGAATCGCGCTGGGCCTCTGCCTGCTCACCCTGCTTACTCACATCTGGTCCACCATCGCGGCGAACCTCATCATTGGTTTCGCTGTCGCCGGCATCATCGTCCCCGCCACCACCATGATGCAGCAGGAGACGCCGCCCGAACTCATGGGCCGCGTCGGCTCAACCTTCATGAGCATGATCTTCAGCGCCCAGATCTCCGGTCTCATCCTCTCCGGATTGATCGCCAATCGCATCGGCGTCCGCCAAGTCTTCGCCCTCTGCGCAGTGCTGCTCGCCGCGCTCATCGTCGCCGGCCACCTCTGGATGGAACCCGAACACGCTCCGACCCAACCGGCCTAGCCTGCCAACGCCCCACGCGCCGCTTCGAGCACTCGCTCAACCTCCATCGAGCCGTGCGCCGCGCTCACAAACGCTGCTTCGTACTGACTTGGGGGCAACCAGACACCTGCCTCGAGCATCCGCCGGTGGTACCGCCCAAACGCCTCTGTGTCCGAAGTGCTGGCAGACGCAAAGTCCGTCACCGGCTCGCCAGTGAAAAACCACGTGAACATCGAGCCCACGCGGTTTGTCGTCATCGGTACGTCAGCTTCGCGCGCCAGCTCCGCTACGCCCTCGGCAATCGCCTTCGTCGCGCGTTCAATCTGCGGATAGACCGTGCTCTCGTGCTCGATCAGGTGCGCAATCGTGGCAATCCCGGCTGCCATTGCCAACGGATTCCCGCTCAGCGTCCCCGCCTGGTACACAGGCCCAAGCGGCGCCAGGAAATCCATCACCTCCGCCCGCCCACCGAACGCCCCGCACGGCAATCCGCCGCCGAGAATCTTGCCCAGCGTAGTCAGGTCCGGTGTAATTCCGTAGATCTGCTGCGCGCCGCCCAGCGACAGCCGGAACCCGGTCATCACCTCATCGACAATCAGCAGCGCGCCATGTTCCGTACACAGGCGCCGCAGCCCTTCCAGGTAACCCGCTGCCGGCGGAATCGTCCCCGCATTGCCCACCACGGGTTCCACGATCACGCACGCAATCTCCTGCGGCCGAGCCGCGAACGCCGCCTCCACCGCCGCAAGGTCGTTGTACGGCAGCGCGAGCGTGAATTGCGCCGTCTCCGCGGGCACGCCTGCCGACCCTGGAATCCCCAGCGTCGCTACGCCCGATCCCGCCTTCACCAGCAGTGCGTCCGCATGCCCGTGGTAGCAGCCTTCAAACTTGATGACGAAATTCCGGCCCGTAAATCCGCGCGCGAGCCGGATCGCCGACATGCAGGCCTCAGTCCCCGAACTGACGAACCGCATCTTCTCCACAGACGGAAAGCACCGCCGGACTAACTCCGCTAACGTCGCCTCGCCGGAGTGCGATGCGCCAAAACTCGCGCCGCGCCCTGCCGCTTCGCGAATCGCCTCGACCACCGGTGGAAACGCGTGCCCCAGAATCATCGGCCCCCACGAGCCGAACAGGTCCACATACTGGTTTCCGTCCGCGTCGAAGAGATATGCGCCCTCCGCCCGCACCACAAACGGAGGATGTCCGCCCACCGCGCGAAACGCCCGTACCGGCGAGTTCACCCCGCCGGGAAAATACTTCTCCGCCCTCCGCTCCAGATCGAGCGAATTCACGAACGGCTTGAACGTCTTGGTTTCAGCTTGCATGCATCCAGTATAGGAGACCGGCTACGGGATTGAATCCGGCTTGACATCCGAAAATCGCAGGATCACTACGTCGCCATTGGAAGCAGCGACACGGCCTCCGGGAAAGTTGCTCAAAAGGGATGGAGGAATCGCAAGATATATTGGGCTTGCAGGAAACTCGCGACGTAGGGCAGGTAACCGAAGAGCGGCCGAATCGGCGCCGTCAACTCCCCGGACGATGTGCCGCTCAGAGTAGTAGAGCGGCACGGCAGAAACGAGGGGGGCCATGACTATGGAGTTCTGCTCCGTAAATCGGCGAATGCCTTGCCCATAACGAATCAGCGCTACGGAGTCGTATCCATCGCTGATAGGAGGTTTGGGAAGTGTGAGAACCTGGACGCCAGCGAGCGCGGCAAGTATGCCGATCTTGAGCGCTGGAGTCTTTGACGGAGTCGCGGCCATCCATGCGAGCGCAAGTGCCACAAACGGTGCCGCAATTACGAATTCAAAGTGATGGCGCGCCATATGGTTTCGCATGATGACGCACCAAACCAGCCAAGGCGTGGAGAGCGAAGCCAGAAGAAAAATGCGATTGTGAAATCGTGCTGTGAAAAATTGGAGGACCGCTCCCAAGCCTAGCGGCCCGAGCATCGATACGTTGTTGAGCAACATGCGTCTGACCTGCTCTGCCGCACCAAGCGAGGGTTGCGGCGGCAGGATATGGGAGTACGACGGAGATGTTCCCATATAGAATTTCGCCGCTTGCAGTGCATCAACCGCGAGGGAGGGGCTGTTTAATAGATACAGTGCGGCGACGCATGCAACCCCGGTTCCCACGCCGATGGCCGCCGCAAGGGCACAGCGGCGCAATTCCGGCCGCCAGCAAGCGGCCAGTAAAAGACCCGGAGCGATCAGCACGACCTCCCACGAAGTGAAAGCTCCCAGAAAGAGAAGCCCGGCACCGATTGCATTGCTCTCATCGAGGAACGCGAGCACGGCCGCGACCATGAAGAGGGTCATCAGCGCCTGCTGGGAGACAAGATGCCCAAACTGCAAAGTGACGGGAAGGGTGAGCCAGAAGAATCCTGCCAATGCACCACCAATCAAACCAAGCCATCGTTCCCCAATGCGAAATACGAGAATCGCGGTGGCGACCAGAACGCACAGCATAAGCAGGTGTGCGACTCTCTCCGAAACGCCAAAGGCCCGGTAACAAAGACTGAGAAGAATCGGCAAAAGCGGCGGCCAGTGTGTGTATGAATCCTCGCTTCCGATCGGCGGATTGTTATCCACAGGAACGCCGTGTAGCTGGAGGATTCCAACCCTTGCGAAGGTCCGCGCGGAAGTAGCGACATCGGCACTCACAAATGCGTGAGGATAGTCGAACGGACGCCCGGACGTTTCGATGCCCCGAAAGAGGACGACCGCCAGCACAATGGAGAAGAGAAATACGACGCCGAGCTTCAGTACGAGCTGTGCTGGTCCCGTTGTTGCGTGCGATTCGGTCGGCTGTGCTTCAGTAGTCTTGATCACGCCTTGCCTTAAATCTGGGGAGATATTGAGCAGTGTAGGTCCGCAGTGCGCAAGCTGTAAAAGAAACGCCCTCGGTCCTTGAGAAGCTCGAGCAGAAAACCTCAAGGGCAGAAACGTGACGACCACCATGGATGCCGCATCCCCTGCGAACCCAATCATTTGCTCCAACGTCCATACCCCTGCCCGCGAACGCAACCATCCTCGCACGTCGCCATCCACGCAACAATTCAAATCTTTGAATGCAACTCATCGAATCGGTTCCGTCCCTTCGTTCAGAATGGCAAGATACTTGTCATAGACGAAAAGTCTGTGACGTTCCCGGCCCGTCACTTCCCGCAGCATGCCCAGTTCTGTCATGTGGGCCAGCGACTTTGCGACAGTAGGCGCGGAGATTCCAATCTTCTTGGCCGCAGTTGGGATCGCGACAATGGGATTTCGCTGCATGTGGTGGAATACACGCAATACAGAAGCAGCGGGACGTCCCAGACTCTCGATTTTCCGTTGATCGTCATCAAACACCGCGATGATTCCGCGAGCAGCATTGGCGGCTTGGTCGGCCGTGTCCCGAACGCCAATGAGAAAGAAATCCAGCCAGGCTTCCCAATCGCCGCTGCTGCGGACCCGGTCCAGAAGTTCATAGTAAGCATTCCGGTTCGTCTTGAAATACAGACTGAGATAAAGGATCGGATCGCGAAGGATTTTTTGCTCGCAGAGCATGAAAGTGATGAGCAGCCGTCCGAGCCGCCCGTTGCCATCCAGGAAAGGATGAATCGTCTCGAACTGAACGTGCGCGAGTCCAGCTCTGATCAATACTGGGAGGTCTGATCGCTCTTCATGAAAGAAAAGTTCGAGCTTGCCCATGCAGTCGAGAACGAGTTCGGGAGGAGGCGGTACGAAAGCGGCATTCCCCGGCCTGCTGCCCCCAATCCAGTTTTGGCTTTGTCTGAATTCTCCAGGCTGCTTTCCACTGCCCCGCCCTTTCGATAAAAGGATTTCGTGAATCTCACGGATGAGTCGAAGGGACAGCGGAAAGCCCGAGTGCAGGCGATCAAGCCCGTGCGTCATCGCCGCTACATAGTTTGAGACTTCCTGCACATCTTCGACGGGAGCCCCGGGTGCCTCATCATTCTCAAACAGCAGCAGATCGGAAAGTGATGATTGCGTGCCTTCGATTTGGGATGAGAGGACCGCTTCCTTCCGAACGCACGTATAAATGAAAAGTGAAAGGTCTGGGAGCATGGATGCTAGACCATCCAACCGGCCTACAGCTTGATTTGCCTGCTCAAGAAGCACTTGAAGTCCGTCAAGACGAACAGGCGGGTCGGGAGGGAGCGGCGGTGGAACGAACGCACGCACTTTCTCGCCTTTGTACGTTTTTAGAACGTATCGACCTGATCGAGAGTTGGCCTGTGAATCGGGCAGGATAACCTTTCGTTTCGTTAGCTGTGGATCTAACGAAAGGTTATCCAGTTTTCCTTTCGCAAGCAACTCTCATGCGACAGCCTAGCTTCGCTGGAAGGGATTGATTTTCCATTTGCGGGGACCCCAATGCTGGGTCAATGGAAAGGTTCACGTTTTCTCATAGCCTCCGCAGACTCCAGACGTCATTCTTGGCGGTCCAGCAAAGATGATATCTAACGCGCAAGCGACTTTCGTGCGGCATTCTGTGCGAACCAATCGATTTCCACGCAAATGGCATATGGAGGATATCCGCGGCAATTCCTCACAATTGGCCTCCGTGCGAACTCCACATGCCGCATTTATCCTCACGCGCGGCTGTTAGACTGGGTGCTCGCGGTGGGTCCGGCGACGCGCGAACCCACCGCACACAGCACCCCTCAGTTTGGAATCATGGTTGCGAGTTGGTTCAATTCAAGGATCCCAGAGAATCCGAGTGCCTGAAGAGTCCCCCAATCCGCCTATGCAGCACGTTCCCGATCATCCTGCCTCGAACGCGGTCCATGTCGCACCCTCAGCGGCGAAGCCGGCTCACGGGAAGACCTCTGCCACCTACGCCGCGGCAGGCGTCGACATCACGTCGGGCGACCGCGCCAAGCAGCGCATCAAGATGCTCGCCCGCAAGACCTTCAACAAGCACGTCCTCTCCGAAATCGGTGGCTTCGGCGGCCTCTTCGCGCTCGACCTCGAGAAATTTCCCCAGCCTGTCCTCGTCTCGAGCGCGGATGGCGTGGGCACTAAACTCAAGGTCGCCTTCGAACTCGGCATACATCACACGGTCGGCGCGGACCTCGTCAATCACTGCGTCAACGACATCGCCGTGCAGGGTGCCACACCGCTTTTTTTCCTCGACTACCTCGCCACCGGCAAGCTCCGCGAACAGGATAGCGACACCGTCGAAACCGTAGTTCGCGGACTCTCCGAGGCCTGCCGCGCCAATGGCTGCGCGCTCATTGGCGGCGAAACCGCACAGATGCCCGGCTTCTACGCCGACGGTGAGTACGAACTCGCAGGCACCATCGTCGGCTGCGTCAACCGCCCCGACGTCATCACCGGCGAACACATTGAAGTTGGCGACGTCCTCATCGGCCTGCCCTCCAACGGCCTGCATACCAACGGCTACTCGCTCGCCCGCAAGCTGCTCTTCGAAGTCGCCCACTACGGCCCAGACCAGTACGTCAACGAGCTCAAGGACAAGACCGGCGCAGCCCTCATGCGCACTCACCGGAGCTACCTCGCGATCATCAAAAAGCTCACCGCTGGAGGTCCCGAAGTGGGCCTGGTCCGCGGCATGGCTCATATCACCGGAGGCGGCATCACCGAGAACCTGCCCCGCATTCTGCCGCGTGGAACCGCGGCTGTCGTGGACCTGGCAAGCTGGACCGTGCCACCGCTCTTCGAGCATCTCCAGCAACTCGGCAACGTCGAACAGGATGAGATGCTGCGCACGTTCAACATGGGAATCGGTCTCATCGTCGTCGTCAACCCCGAGCAGGTGAAGAAGGCGAAGGCCATCCTCAATCGCGCCAATGAGCGCCACTCGATCATCGGCCGCATCACCCGCGGCGATCGCAGAGTGACCTACAACTAGCCGTCTGAGTGGGGTCCTTATCGCCCCTTGAAGGGTAGTTCCAGCGTGGTCACCACTTCAGTAGGACTTCCGTTCAGCAGATACGGCTTGAAGCGCCACGCCCGCACAGCCTGAACGGCTGCAGCACGCAACGCGACAGGGCCGCTGACAGTCCGCGTCCCCGTCACGCTCCCTTGCTTCGAGATGGTGACCTGAAGAACGACCGTGCCGTCGATGCCGTTAGCCTGATCCTGCGGGTAGATAGGCCGAGGCGCGGAGACAGCATAGCTCATCATCCTCGACGACGGAACGTACAGAGCGCTGCTACCTGGCGACGTCCCCCGTGAGGAAGGAGTCGCGTCGGGGGCGCTCGCCAGTGCCAATGCGGATGACTGAGTCGCGGCAGCATCGCGCTGCGCTTCCTGATTGCTTGGCGGCCAGATTGCCACCGGAGGCACTTGAAGTCGCCTTGCGCCGAACTTCGATGCGGCTCCTCCACCTCTCGCGTCACCACGCGAAGTCTCCCGCGCATACGCCGCCGCCGAAGAAGGAGTCCGCGCGCCCGAAGTCACATGGGCAGCAGATGCAGCATCGCCCGGCAACTCAGGATTCGCCGCCGGGAGCGTGTCCGCGATGGGCTGAGCTGCCGGCTTGAACTCGGGGTTTGCGTAGACATACCTGGGGTGCAGGTAATGGTAGACCGAGACTCCCGTGTACCCGCTGGCGAACAGGATGAAAGCGGTGACAAAGCCGATGGCCATACGAAAGTCGACGCGAGTGCTCGTGATGCGGTGACTGCCAACCCGAAACACGACGACACTGAGTTTGTCAGCCTCCACCGGCGGAAGAGGAGGAACATGAGCGGCTGGGAGGATCACGGCGGGCGGACTGAGCGGGACTGGCGACGCCGCAGCCGGAACAATCTCATCAGCTAAAACAGCGGCTGACGGAGCGGCATGATCCGCAGCGGGAGAGACAGCAACCGATGTCGTAACGATGATAGGAGCCGCCGGAGGAGCGGCGGGATCGGGGACAGCCCGAGCCGCAGTGACGAAAGGAGCGGCTGACAGCAACGAGTCGGGGACACCCGGAACGATCCGCCGGGTCGGCTTGAGATAGGCATGCCGCGCCAGAAAGGGGTCGGCGCTGGTCTCGGTTGGAGGTGTCGCCGAACTGGCCGGCTTTGGGATGACCATTGCCGCAAGCGGGGCCAGGGAATCGCCCTTAGACGAAGCTTCGAGCAGCCG
>DASWCA010000434.1:0-10596 GCA_036390355.1 Acidobacteriaceae bacterium | reverse complement strand
ACGCTTGGCCGGAATACGTTCGACAAGATAGTCAACCCAATTCTGATCCTGGTAGAGGACGTCGTTCTGGGCGGTGTGAAACCAGCCGGGAGCGAGGCAGTTCACCGTAATGCCGTGCTTGCCCCAGTCGGCGGCGAGACTCATGGTCAGTTGCCGGACGCCTCCGCGGCTGGCGCCATAGGGAGCTAATCCAGGATAGCCAAAGACGCTTGTGACCGAGCCGATGTTAACGATGCGTCCGTAGCCATGCGGAACCATGCGGCGCGCGATCTGTTGCGCGACAAAGAAACTGCCGCGCAGATTTGTGTCGAGGATCAGGTTCCAATCGTCCCAGGTCACATCAAGTGCCGGCTTGCGCACATTGCAGCCTGCGTTGTTGACGAGGATGTGGATTTGCCCGCAAGTGGACTCGACCTCGGCTGCCATCCGCTCGATGCTTGCATGATCGCGAACATCGAGCTCGAACGCAGTCGCTTTGCGTCCAGTCGATTCAATCTCCGACACAAAAGCGGACAGGTCGTCGCGCCTGCGGCTGGTCAGGATGAGATCCGCTCCGGCGTCGGCCAACGCGCGCGCGAATATCTGGCCGAGGCCGCGGCTGGCGCCTGTGACCAGGGCGGTTTGACCGCTGAGATCGAAGAGTTCGCTCATGCGGTTTTACCTGGGTCCCGGGGATCGAGGATGACTTTCATGAGGTTCGGTTCGCGCGCGTAGAGGCGCTCGAACCACGCCGGCCCATCCTGCAAGGGAGCGATGGCCGAAATCATCGGAGCGACCTTGATCTTACCGCTCGATACGAGTTCCATCGCCCAAGGATATTCTCCCGCGGAGGCGCAGGACCCTTGCAGGCGTATCTGACGCGTGACGATCCTCTGCAACGGAATGGTGACCTGCGGTGCGATGTTGCCCACCAGCGTCACGGTGCCTCCTTTGCGCACGCAGTCGATTGCAGTAGCTACGGTTTCATTTCGTCCAACTGCTTCGAGGGCAAGGTCGACCCCGCGGCCATCGGTGAGGCGAAGAATCTCGCGGATCAGATCGGCCTCGGAAGCGTGGAGCGTCTCATCGGCTCCCAGAGAGGCGGCCATCTTCAATCGTGTCGCGTCCACATCCGCGACGAAAACTCTGGGACAGCCGGCCTCGCGAGCCGCCTGAAGCACCAGCAGCCCAATCATTCCGGCGCCGATCACAAGTGCTGTCTCACCTCCCTCGATGTGCGAGAGCTTCACTGCGTGCAACGCGACCGACACTGCTTCGAGCATTGCAGCATCCGAAAACGACAACGATGCGGGGAGCCGATAGACGATGTATTCCGGCACCGCGATGTACTCGGCGAAAGCGCCAGCCCGCCGGTACTCGCCGCAGGAGACTCCGACGACCTGGCGATTCTCGCAGAGGTTGACCTCGCCGCGAACGCAGAATTCGCACCTGGCGCAGTAGACCGTGGAGTCGAAGGTAACGCGGTCGCCTGTCGAAACGGATTTCACATCCGCGCCGACGGCCGCCACAATTCCCGCGGCTTCGTGGCCCATCACAATTGGGGGAATCCGGCGGCCGGAGGATCCGTCGTACCCATGCACGTCGCTGCCGCAGATGCCGCATGCAGCCACCTGAACCAGAACTTCGGTGGGGCCGCATGCCGGGACGGGCACATCTTCGATGGAGAATTGCCGGTACTCAGACAAGATCAAAGCATTCATAGTCTCGATTGTGAACCTCATCCGGCGATTCAGGGAAGCTGCATGGCCCTTCCAAGACATTCAAATCCATACGCTGCGTGAACGCATACACTACTTTGCGTATAGCGCGGCTACCTCGTAATCGAGAACACTGGGAATCGTGAACTCGATCGTCCCATTCACCATTCTGAAGGGGACGTCCTTTCCAGCACGCAGTAACTCCACGCGAGAAACCCTGTGCCCCGACGGAATCGTCATCTGAACATGTTGTTCGCCGATCGGGTAGAACTCACGGATCCAGCCTTTGAATGCCCCGGGATTGGTGTAGTTCAGCACATGCAGCGCGAATCCGGCCTGGGTCTTCCAGGCGAAGGTTTCAACCAGGCCCTTGCCGGTGATCTTGGCCGGCGACTCGCCCTTCGAAACCCAGCGGATAGCATTTTGCAGCAGCATGCTCAGGTCGGTGTTGCCGGATTGCCACATGGTTCGCTCAATGTCGCCCGCGAAATAAACCAGCCGGCTCTGGCCGTTTTCCTTCGCGACGAGATCGGGCATGTCGGTCTTCTGCACCGGCGGATACGCCAGTTCCGGCGGATAATTCACATACGGCGGAATCACCGTCATCACTGGATTCTCAACCGGAGCCGTCGGCTGAAGCCACTGGGCGCCAGGCAGCCAGTCTGTGTTGTCGAAGCCATCGAGGATCGGATGCTTGCGTTCGATTCTGCCCATGAAGGCATTGCCGACGCGGGTTTGCCGCTCGCCTGTGGCATGAATGCCGAAGATGTCCGCGATGCCGAAATCCTTGCGGCGCTCATTCTTCTCGTTGTAGAGGCTGGTCTCGAACGACGCCATGATCGATCCGCCGCGCTCTGCAAACGCCTTTAGGGCGGCACACTCCGCATCGCTCAGCAGCGCGATGTTAGGCAGGATCACAGTTCTGTACTTCTTCAGCTTGTCCGTAGTGAGGTCCTGCTCGTGCAGAAAGTCGAACAGGAAACGGCCCTCCAGAAGTGCAAGGTAGATTCCGTGGATATTCATCATCGGGTCGCCCAGTTGCGCATTGCGATAGAAGCGCTGCGTGCTCTGGCCCATCACCACGGCGATGTCTGCGATGGTGTCCTTGTTGATGAAATGCTGATCGTGCTTCGCCAGCCAGTTGTAGTAGTCGCGGCCTGGCTGCTGCCAGCGGCGGTCTGCTCCCAATCCTTCTTCACCGCCGATGAAGTGATACCAGGGGACCATCCCGCTGCCGACGGTTTCATCGATCCACATCTGCGCTTCTTCGGTCGACTTGTGGATATTTCTCCACCGCGGAATGCCGGTCGAGTAGGACGCAGTCACATTCGTCGCGGTGTGTCCATCGAGGATGGCATTACACACACGGCCCTGCAGCGAGCATCCCCAGATGGCCTCTTCCTGGCCGCCGCGCCCCTGGTTGTCGCAGTTGTACCACTGCGCGATACCGGTCAGCGCCTTCATATTCGGACCACCCTGAATCGCGCCGCCCATGTTTCCGAAGAACAGGTTGTCGGGGCTCTTCTCCTTGGCGATGGCGTCCCACATCTTCCAGAGATAGACAACGCGCTCGGTGAACTTCTCCCAGTAAGCCGGTGTGTCGAAGTGGGGGAGGTCCTTGCACGCATTGCAGTAGCACTCAGGCATCCTGCCAATCGGTGGCCAAGCGTTGGTAAACATTCCGTCGATCGGGTAGCGGCTGTTGACCTCGCGCATGAGCGCCGGCATGTGTTCCGTCATATAGCTGGTGAAGATGCAGGTTTCGTAGAGGCGCGCGTCTTCGTTGTGCGGAATTGCGTTGCCTTGCTTGTTGCGTTTGAACCACTCGGGATGCGCTTCGAGAGCGTCACCCCAGTTGAGGTCGGGACTGAAGCGGGCGATGACGCGCATGTTCCGCTTCTTCGCGGCTGCCACCAGTTCGCCGGTCAGATCGCGGCCGTTGAGAAATTGGCTGCGCCGGTGAAAGGGAACTTCAGTCGGATAGTAAGCAATGATGCCGGTCACCGAGGCGAAGACCACATCGCACTTTAGGCTGGCCCAGTAGTCGCCCCATTGCTCGACACTGAGGACGGCGGGATCGTGCTCCGTGATGTTGAGCTGTCCCACGCGCCGGATTCTCTGATGCCAGGGCACCGTCGTTGCATCCTGCATCTCGGCAAATAAATGATCGGGCATGGAGGCGGCTGCCGCCGCGGTTGCCGAAAGTGCCATGAAGCTACGCCGATTAAGTTCCAAGCGATTTCTCCTTGTATTCGGTGACGTGCCGCTCAGCGTAGGTGGAATGCCTGGGCGGCGGTCGGGACAAGGATAGCGATTTTCGTCGAAGTCTGCCCTGAAAGCGGCTAGGATTGTCAGGTCGAAGCTATCCCCAAAACAGTGTGACCTTCCAGGAGTTCCTTTTATGAAGAAAGTGATGTTGTGCATCCTCGCATTCGCCACGGTTTTCACGACCGCTTTGCGCGCGCAGGATTTGTCAGGAAACTGGCAGGGAACACTCAAGGCGGGAGGCAAGGACATTCGCCTGATCGTAAATATCTACAAGGGCGACAAGGATGGCTGGAGCGGCAAGCTGTACAGCATCGACCAGACGCCGCAGCCCTTCAATACCTCGATGATCAAAGTGGACGCGTCCACTATCAAGTTTTCGGTCGACACGATCGGCGGCGGCTACGAAGGCAAGCTTGGCGCCGATGCAAAGACCATGGCCGGCACGTGGACGCAGGGTGGCGCTGCAATGCCGCTGATCCTCGTGCGCTCGACGCCGGAGACCGCGTGGGACATTCCGAGGCCTCCGGTGCCGGAGAAGCCGATGGCCGCGGATGCGGACCCCGCCTTCGATGTGGCAACAATCAAGCCGAATCCATCCGGAGGGTCGAGCCTCCAGGGCCTCACTATGAACGGGCGCAACTTCAAGGTTCGCAACGGATCCCTGACCGATCTGATTACCGTTGCCTACAACGTCCAGGTCAAGCAGGTCGCGGGCGCTCCCGGATGGGCGGACAACGATCGCTACGACATCGATGGTGTACCTGACCAGCCGGGACAGCCAAGCATCACGCAGTTGAGGACGATGATCCGCAAACTGCTGGAGGACCGCTGTAAGTTGACGATCCATCACGAAAAGCGCGATATGTCCGCGTACGTGTTGTCGGGAGCAAAGACGAAGCTCACACCGAGCCAGACGATCAACGGGCAACTGCCAGGCATGTTCGCTTCGTCTGGCAAGGGCGGCCTGACGCTCCATTTGATCAACGGCACGATGACCGACTTTACCGGGTTCCTGCAGATGTTGGTGCTGGACAAGCCGGTGGTCGATCGGACCGGCCTTGAGGGCAGGTACGACGAGAACATCACGTTTACGCCGGACCAGACGCAATTCCATGGGAATCCACCGAAGCTGCCGCAGACCGACGTTGCCGAGGCGCCCGATCTCTTCGCGGCGATTCAGCAGCAGCTCGGGCTGAAGCTTTCCGCGGAGAAGACTGCAGTCGATGTGATCGCAATCGATCACGTCGACAAGCCGTCTCCAAACTAGGCCCTGGCAGCATCGATTGCTTGTGGAATTGTCTGGGTATCTCTGGCTGGAGCGAGTTTGCCTCGCGTTTCGCGTGCGCCGAGAGCCCAGTTGCCTGGGTCGATGTCCGGGAAAATACTGTCGCGATGTTCGATCTCGGTCAGTCGCGATGCCATATGTTCATTGAGTGAGCCGTCTCGTTCGAGGGCCTGCCAAATGCTTTTGAGCTCAAGGAACTGGTCGTTGTGGGTGAGGAAACGCATCTCAGCATAGTCCCGCGCAGCGCCCGTGGTGATCAGGAATTGCCAGTCGGAGGACTCAAGCAGAAGCAGCTCGCGGCAGAGCTGCTGCACGATGCGTTTACCCAATTCTGAGTCGCTCCATTTTCCCGACGTGCAAACCGCGCGGGTGTAGATTTCGGCAGGATAGATGTGGGTGTAGGTCCATGAGGTCTCCGGGTTCATCCACACCTGGTGGTTGCCCTCCGCGCCCCAGGAGCCTTCCTGCATGGCGATAAACCCGGCGCGCGGGTATCGATCGAGATACTGGCTGCAGGTGATGGTGGCGATCCCGGTGTCGTGCTCGTGCAGAGTCCGGCATACGGCCTCCAGCCACATAGCCCCTTCGAACCACCAATGCCCAAAGAGTTCAGCATCGAACGGCGCGCAAAGCACCGGCGGGATGCGTTTGTTGAAGCCCGGCTCCAGCGTGTCATAGACCAGGGAAACGAAGTGGCTGGCATGCTCTTTGACCCGGTCCGCTGCCTGTTGCGGCCAGTAGACAAGCTTGTCGTTCATATCGACCTGGTCGCCAGTCACCTGCCAATAGCGATGGCCCCCGGGAAAACGCTTCTTGTGAAAGTCGAGGTAGTTGGGGTCGCCGGGGTAGCCTGTGTCTCCCGACCACACCTGCAGGCCTGTGCTCGGGTCCCGGGTGAAGACTGTTGTGGCGAATTGCTTATCGTATTGCCCATCGACGTAATGAGGCTGATAGAGATTGCGCTGCGGTTTGCCGTTCACTCGCTCCAACTGCACCCCGCGCGGATCGCGCCTGGTGGGCGTCGCATATGGGGAAGAGGTGCGGCGGCTTGCTTCGACTAGATGTGTATCGACGAAAAAGAATTCGAGGTTGGATTCGGAGAGCGCCTGCTCGATGCCGATGCGTTCGAATCCAGGGTGCGCTTCGGTTGCTCCGGCGCCGAGGACGGGGTAGCTCCAGTAGCCCGCTGGACGGTACCCGCACTCCGGCACCCAGATGCCTCGGGGATACTTGCCAATGTGACGCTGATGAGTGGAGACGGCAGTGCGTACTTGTGCTCGGACGCTCTCATCGGTGCCCAGCAAGGGCATATATCCGTGGGTTGCGCCGCAGGTGATGATCTCGATGAGGCCGGCATCGTTAAAGTGCCGGAAACCCTTAATGATGTCTCCGCCAAGCGCGTTGAAGTCGGCCATGGCGTTCGAGAAAAAGCGGCCCCAGAATCGGGCGGTCTCGGTCAGGTGAGCATCGCCTGACTGGATGAAGTAGGCCTCGTCCTCGCGCGCAGCGACGATCTTGCGACCAAGGTACTTGGGGAACTCAGCGATGAACGACGGGTGCGCAAGCTGTTCCAGCAGAATGGGCGAAAGATTGATGTTGAAGTTGGTGGGAACTCCGTCTCGCTCCAGATTGCCAAGTACGCGAAGCAGCGGAAGGTAGGTCTCGGCCGCTGCTTCATGCAGCCACTCCATTCCGTGCGGCCATGTGCCGTGATTGACGACATACGGCAGATGCGCGTGCAGCGTGAAGGCCAGAAGGCCCGCTGGAGTATTCTTTGCCTTCGTCAAGAGCGACCTCAACGTACGGACTGATAGGACGGTTTGGTGTCTGATGCAAACGGAGATGTGCCCGGGCAGGTCGATTGCCCGGACCGGACAAAGATGCTGCCGCGCTGCACCTTTGTCGGATAGCTTACATCACCCAGGTTAAGAAGGCGCAGGAGATGGAGATTCGCCCGCGCTGAGACCCGGACCGGATCGGTGCCACCGGCACCAATCCGGCCGTGGGACCTATTGGTCGTTACGGTGTTCGAGTGTTGGGTTGGAGTTCTCGTTTGAATTCCCGCCGGTCATGACACGTACCATGATGGCGTCGGAGAGTTTGAATCGGACCAGTGACTCCGACGGGATCTGCACTTGCTGACCGCGGGTAACTGTGTTTGCGCCGGCACCCACGCCGCCTCCGGCCGCAGCACCGATGGCCGCGCCTTTGCCCCCGCCGAAGATGCCGCCGAGAATTGCGCCAACGGCCGCGCCGCCGCCAACCTTCTCGGCGGTGTTCTTGCCGCGCCCCTCGCCCTGCTTGGTGTAGGGCTCGGTTGCAATCTGGATCCGTTCGCCCTTGCGGCTGAGGGAGGTGAGCGAAATCGTGAGGACAGAACTGCCTTTATAGTGTGCAGCGTCCTTGGCCTCGTCCACATGTCCCGTGACAGGTGCACCTTGTGGCAGCACGACCAGACCATCGACGATTACGTCCGAGGCGATTGCGCCGGTGAACTTGTCGCCAGTCTGCGTGGTTGCGCTGTCGAGCGTCTGCGTAATGCGCACCGGAATCGACGTGCCGGCGGGGAGAGTGATGTCATGTGCAACTGGAGCCGGTGGCGGAGGTGGCGGCGCCGGAGCCTGGTTCTGGGCCTGATTTTGGTTCTGCTGCGGAGCCGGCTGAGGTTGAGGAGCGGGTGTATTGCGCACGATGGGCGCGGCTTGCGGCGGATCGTTGTGCGAGCCCCACGCGGTTGGCTTCTTCGTCTTCTGCTGACGAGCGGGTGGTGGCGGGGCAGTGTCGGTGGCGGCAGGGTAAGGCGGCGGAGCTGCTGCGGCCATGGCTGGCGGCGCCTGCACAACCAGGTTGTTGACAACCGTCTTGATCCCCGCGACCTGGGCGGCATCGGCGCTCGCGATCGAACGCTCGGAGTCGCTGCTAACGCTGCCATTGAGGGTCACGACGCCGCTTGCGACCGTCGCCTGGATCGGCTGCCCGCTCAGACTCTGGTCCGACGACAAGCGACTCTGCACTTGCGAGTTCAGCTTGGCATCATCGGCAGGGGCAGCACTCTTGCAACCCGCCAGGCCGACACTAAGTGTGAGCACCATGCTTGCGGCCAGGAAAATCTTATGAGAGTTCATTTGTTCCCTTTCGTCCGGTTCGTTTCGTCCGTGCAATTATTCTACCCGCGTAAGGCCGGAGCTGACCGCGGTCCGGTGTATCCGAAGTCAACCCCCAAACAGTGCGTTGCGTCAGTTCCTGGAACGTCGCTCCTGCATGCAAAGGGCAGGTTCGCCCTCCTTTGCATTTGACGCATTTGAGGGTGAAAAAGAGGAAAAATGATGAGGAAGGTGCTATCGTTAGCTTCCCGAGGGAACCGGGGCCGCGCGGCACGTCCACGCTGGCGCAACCTATGTGGATCGTATGGCATCCACCGAAGTGAGCACAGCGGACGAAGGCCACGTTGCCGCGCCGACGGACACGACAGACGGACGCGATGGTGATACATTCCAGAAGAATTCGTATCTGCGAGGGACGAAGTGCTCTCGCCAAACCAGCAGGTTGGACAGGAGAAGACTATGGCAGACAATGAAAGCGGAGCGAGCGGGCTTGGATGGTTTCTGGCCGGACTGGGGATCGGTACTCTGATCGGGGTGCTGTACGCGCCGAAGGCTGGCAAAGAGACGCGCGAGGACATCGCTAACACCGCGATGGAAGCCAAAGCAAAGGCCGCGGAACTCGTCGAACAAGGCAAACAGAAGGCCAGCGAATACGTCGAGCAGGGCAAACAGCAGGCCAAAGTGTCAGTCGACAAGGGCCGTGAATATTACGAGAAGGGCCGGACTCAGTGGACCCAGTATGTGGACAAGGGTAAGAACATCGTGAACGAGCAGCAGGCAAAGGTTGGCGCGGCAGTCGATGCAGGCAAGGAAGCTTATGTAAACACCACGGTGGAAACACCGGTCTAACCACAAAAAGCCTGGCATTGGCAGGCGGCGTCCGCAGTGGCGCCGCCTCGGCGCTCATGTGAGGCACCGTGCCGGGCAGTAACTGGGCTGCGCCGCGATACCTCTTCGAGAATTGGAGTAAGTCAAACAATGGCAACGATGTGTTTCGCGATGTGGCTGCAGGAGTCGGATGCTGCTGCTGGGAACCGCCACCTGCTCATCATTTTTATCGGCCTGATCGCGCTTGCGATAGCGGGCATGGCGATCGTGATCATGGTGCTCTCGATCAAGGCGGTCAAAGCCATCAAGGAGTTCAGCGTCGCGGCCGAAGAGATCAAAACGAAGCTGCTTCCCCTGCTCGACGTGGCAACCGACGTCAGCAGGACCAGCCGCGATCTGTTGCAGGACGCTGCCCCGAAGGTCAAGATCATCACCGAAAATCTGGCTAGGACGAGCGACACGCTGCTGGAGACAAGCAAGATCGCTCGCTCGGCCGCACAGCAGTGCGACATCACCATCGCCGACGTCAACCTGCGCACTCAACGGCAGGTCGCCAGGGTCGACGGCATGGTCACCGCGGCCATCACCACGACCGCCGAGGTTGTCGACACGATCGTCAATGGCATTCGCGTCCCGGCGCAGAAGATTGCGGTCATGGCGACCCAGGCGAAGTATCTCGCGGAAGGCCTGTTCGCGAAGTTCAAGTCGATGGCGGGAAATTCCCCGTTCACCGGCCGCAAAGAGCCTACCCAGCACTGAGGGCTCGATCCCGACCTGCTGCGGGAGAACAGCGCAAACACTGCTAAAATGAGAGTGTGCCGCCTTCCGTCCTCGATGCTCCCAGAGAATCTCCGATCGCTTCCGATAAGCCGCTCTCCGCGCGGCCGACGATCGGTTTCGTCTCGCTGGGCTGTCCCAAGAACCTGGTAGATTCCGAGGTCATGATGGGGCTGCTCCATCGCGCGGGCGGCGAACTGACTCCGCGTGCCGAGGACGCCGAAATTCTCGTGGTCAACACCTGCAGCTTCATAGATTCCGCCAAACAGGAGTCGGTAAACACCATCCTGGAGATGGTGCAGCACAAGGTCGCGAACGGCGATAAAGCCCAGCGCCTGATCGTCGCCGGATGCCTCGTTGAGCGCTATCGCGACGAGATCCGAAAGAATATCCCCGAAGTCGATGCGGTGGTCGGCACCGGCGAGTTGGAGGCAATTCTCGAAGCTGCCGGACTTACGCCGCAGCCGCAGGCATCGCAGCAGGACTCTCCGTTCAACATTCTCGTCAGCCGCGCTCCGAGCGCCGTTCATCAGCATTCTCATCCGACGGAGGTCGGGACGCAGCTTGAGGTCTCGTCGCGGCCGGAAGGCGATCTGCGCGAGCGGCAGGGTCGTTTCTCGCGCGAGCATTGGGACGG
>DASWCA010000433.1:0-3187 GCA_036390355.1 Acidobacteriaceae bacterium | reverse complement strand
CGAAAGAGTTGGCTGATCGATCGCCATTCCCCGCCGCCGAGTTCCGAATCGTGATGCCGGCTGTAAATGTTCTGCGCGATGAGATTACCCATCACGCTGCCAACGACCACATCCGATGGAAAATGCTGATGAGCACGCACGCGAGAAAAACTGACCAGGGACGCCAAGCCATACGCCATTGCTTTTGTGAGTGGACCGGGATATTCGTGCGCGACGACTCCTGCAATGGACCATGCAGTTGCGGCATGCCCCGAGGGGAAGGAGGTGCCACCGCTCTGAAAAAATGATCCACTGCCATCGCCTTGATAGGGCCGTTCGCGCCGCAGCGAGTACTTCAATCCCTCGACCGCTACCCAGCTATTTACGGCCGCCTCACCGGCCAGAAATCCGGTCTCGCTCCAGTGCTCGTTGTGTTTCACGTGACCCAGCATCCACATTCCGCCTGCCCCACCGACAAGTGCCGCTACACCTGCGTTCGAAAGTGTCTTGTAGTGACTAATCGTCGTCGGACTTTGCGACAGGTGTTTGCTGAAATCGCGGTCCGTCACGAAAAGCCCCGCAGTGATACCACTGAGCGGCACAAGCCACTCGGTATCAGAAAACCGCAGTTTCGCGGGACTTGTCCAGATTTGTCGTTGATCGTCCACGAACCTTCCTACCAATCCCATCCGCGTCCCCTCAGACGCTTTCCCAATCGCGTTCGCATCCGGCGCCGAATTCGTCCCAGAAGAATCGTTGTGCTTCGCCGATGCGGTTTCCGATGCCACAGCTTCGGATCCTCGTTCTTGCGCGCGGCACACAATACCTGTGTACATGCTCACCGCGAGCACCGCTCCGAGCATCCAGACTTGGCGTCGCATCGTCATTCGTACTCACGGAATCGCAATGGCCGCTGCCAGCGCTCCCGCCTCGGCAACCTGCGCGATCGCCGCAATGTTTTTCCAAGTATTTCCGCCAAGAACGACCTTTTCGGGCACTACGATGGTGTCTCCGGGACCAACGGCAGCAGAGAGCACGCTGCCCGACCACAGCCTACGCTCCTGGCCTGTCGCAACGGAGCCGTCCGCGCGAATGATAAAGATGGCGCCCTTGTTTGCAAGTTGCGTGGCGCCGCCCGCGCGTGAGAGATACCAGCCAGCGTTTCTTCCCGGCGTGTAGGTGAGCGCATTGGCGTTGTACACCTGACCCGCCACGATCACCGCACCCGGCTGCTTGGGAATCGCGAGCGAGTCGCTTGCGCGAAGCTCGATATCGTCGGGTGAACCCGCAAAGTCTTTGCGGTCCGAGCGAAGATGTATCACTAGCCGACCCGATACGGGAGCTCTCCGCAGTGCATCCAACACGCGCTGGCGCTGCTGGATGGCGGCCTGTTGCAGTGAAGCTTCTTCTGCTCCCGTCGTGGATGCCGAGGTCTTCACGACGGTGGACTCTTGTTCGAGCCGCTGGATCAGGTCCTGACGGCTCTTCTGCTGAAGTTCGCGAACTTCGTTCCGTTCGAACACCGCTGCGCGCGGATATGCTGTCGGCAGGAGCCCGCCCGCACGCTTCAGTAGCGAACTCATGTGTTCGCCCGGGCGGATGCCATAAACACCTGGCTTGCGGACTTCACCGCGCAGGCTGACCGTCGCGCCGATATCGCTCCAGCCAGCCTGTTGAGGAACCGTCAAAACATCGCCGTCGTGGAGCGGTAAATTCTGGTCTTCCTTTCCTGCAAGCGCGGCGGCCAGACTCAGGTCTTGGTGTCCAGCCTGTACCCTTTCTCCAGACGAATTTGCGATCGCATAATGCGTCAGGTTCCCTGCATCGGGATTCGCACTGCGCAACAATCCGCCTGCCGACTGCACTAAGTCGGAGACGCGCATGTTGGCTGCGAGTGGATAACGTCCCGGCCGCGCCACATCACCTCTTACATACACGCTTGCCGGCGAAACTTGTTCCGGGTGGCGATGCACGAGGATCCGGTCGCGCGGCTGGACCAAAATGTTATTCAGAGGATCGCCCGCGAGTGCATCGTTCAAGTTGATGCTAAAGACTCGTGTGGTCCCATCCGGCTGCCGGCGAAATAGCTGTCCCGAATCAAGCCACGCATCGGGTGTCACGCCTCCGGCCTGAAAAATCGCATCGCGCAAATGCTGCTGTCCCGACGTGCGATAACGCCCCGGCGCACGGACTTCGCCGGTGACGAGCACTTCGGGATCCGGCTCGAAATCGTACCTTCCGAAGATGCGCACCGTATCGAGAGGTTCAAGCTTCGGCGCCTTTTCGGGGTGTTCGAGAGCGGCTGCCAAATCAAAAGTCTCGACGACCGGATGGTAATCGGGTGCATGCAGCCGGATGATTTCGGCATAACGAACCGAAGGCTCGGGAAGAAGGTCTGCATACGAACTCACGAGGTCCGTAAGCTTCATCTCTGGCTTGTAAGAGTACCGGCCCGGCCGCAACACGTGTCCCTGGAGGTAAATCGACGCGGAGTTGTAGGGTGCGATCGGGAAAATGTGGATCTCGTCGCCATCCTGCACTTCAAAACCGCCCATTTGTGCCCGAACCGCTTCGGAATCGCTGGTGTCGCTGATCTCGACGCTCAGCATCGTGCGCTTCTCATGCGCTACCAGGCGTTGGACTTCAATGTGCCGCAGTGCTGCCGCCGGGAGAATTCCTCCGGAAAGATCGAGCACTTCCAAGAGTGTCTTCTCACTGTGCAGTTCGTAGACGGCTGGGCGGCGCACCATGCCCCCCACAGTCACCACTGGCCCAAGCGGAGGAACCATCAGAGAGTCGCCGTTCTCGAGTCGCTGCAGATCCCCCCGAATACCGTGAAGCAGCAAGTCATACGCGTCTACTTCTTCGATCAACTGCTTACCGCGATAGTGTTGCAGGCGCCGCAAAGAGCCCTGCGGTGTCACACCGCCCGCCACAAACAGAGCATTCAAAGGAGTGGAAAGCGAACTTATGTCGTACGCGCCCGGTGAGGTCACGTCGCCGACCACGTACACGCGCACCGAACGCAGCCGGAGCAGTGAAACGTCTGCAGAGACATTGCGGAATTGTGTTCTGAGAGTGCGCTGCACGGTTTCCTGCACGTCTCCAAGCGTTCGCCCGGAGACCAGGACCGGCCCCGCTTCCGGGAGAGCCACGCGCCCCTCGCGATCAACGGTACGGAGCAGCCGCTGCGAAACCCCTCCCCATA
>DASWCA010000432.1:0-2404 GCA_036390355.1 Acidobacteriaceae bacterium | reverse complement strand
ACGTTTCAAATCTTGCGCGTTTGTCGCGCTCATGCAAGCAAGCTCACGCCACCGCGTGAAGGGGCGACGCATGATCTCGCAGTAGTTCGTCGCACCCTCGCTTGGCCGCATGAATGACCGCGTTGCCGATTCGCGACATGTCGGCAAGCGACCCAAAACGGCCATTCACGTACGATCAACCGGCAGGTTCTCTACAGCATCCCCCCATATCACCCGTCCCCGTCACCGCCTGAGCGCGACAAGCAAAACCAGCGCTTGACTCACTTTGTGGGCGCAGCGCATGATTTTGGACGTAACGCCCGTTGCGAAGCGCCAGGGGAGAGCCGATCCGACACCCAAATGCGTGGGGGCACAACCTCCGTCCGCGCACTCAACGAGAAAGGAGAAACCTATGCGAAAAATCATTTTAGTCATCGCGTCGCTCTCGATCGTGCTGATTCTTGGCGGTGTGCGACCCGCCACCGCCCAGTTCTACACGCAGCATAACTTGGTATCCGACGGAGCCGTCCCGGCCGACCACCTCGATCCCAACATGGTCAACGCCTGGGGGCTGGCTGCCAGTCCCACCTCGCCGTGGTGGATCTCCAACAATGGGACGGGCACGACCACGCTCTACAGGGTGAATACCGGAGTCATCTCGTTTTTCACGGTTCCAGGTGCGATAGGCAAGAGCTCGCCGACCGGCCTAGTGCGCAACAATGGCACCGGCTTTATCGTGAGCAACGGTGGCGTCGGGAGCCCGAGCCCGGCCACTTTCATCCTAGCCAGCGAGGACGGCACCATCTCCGGATTTAGAGGGAATCCCCTGGTGATCGCCGTGAACAACTCGGCGAGCGGGGCGATCTACAAGGGGCTGGCCATCGCCACCGGCACCGCCACCGGCGACTTCCTCTACGCGACCAACTTCCACGCGGGTACGGTTGACGTGTTCAACAGCACTTTCGCTCAGGTCAACAGCACCCTCCCCCCCGGCGCGTTTACCGACCCCGATCTTCCCCCAAGCTACGCGCCCTTCGGGATCCAGAACCTGAACGGTGTCATCTATGTGACTTACGCGCTGCAGGACGCGCTCAAGCATGACGACGTGCCCGGCAAGGGGCACGGGTTCGTGAACGCCTTCGACACCGCCGGTAAGCTGCTCCGCCGCGTCGCCTCGCAGGAAAATCTCAACTCTCCGTGGGGGCTCGTGCTCGCTCCCCCCGACTTCGGGTTCTTTAGCGGCGACCTGCTCGTCGGAAACTTCGGCGACGGCAAGATCAACGCCTTCGATCCCGGGGCGCAGCGCGACAACGGCGAGTATCAGCAGCGCGGTCGGCTGCACTCCGTCGACGGGCGGCCGCTCGTCATCGACGGCCTCTGGGGGCTTGCCTTCGGTAGCGGCTCTCCCGCCAGCGGGCCGAGAAATACCCTCTTCTTCACCGCGGGCCCCAGTGACGAGCAGCACGGCCTGTTTGGCTCACTTGTGGAGGCCCCGTCACCCTAAGCATGAGGACGACGATAAGGACAAGGATATGCCGTGGCATCTCGAGAGATTCTCCACGGATCGGAGAATAGCCGCTGACGCTGTTGACTGTATGGCGGAGAGGGCGGGATTCGAACCCGCGTTAGGCTATTAACCTAAACACGCTTTCCAGGCGTGCGACTTAAACCGCTCATCCACCTCTCCGTTCGAGCGGGATTTTACGCGAGCGCGAGCAAACCCGCGCTGTATCCGGCCGCGTCAACGCTCGCAACCGAGTCGCTAGACACTGCTCCGCGCGCCGCACGAAATATACGGCCTTCTTGGCCAGTACTAGTCGTTCTCTCCGAACTTGGCGATGTCCTCGGGCAAAGCGTCTTTCGACGCGACTTTTTCCTTGCCTTGTACCGACACGCGGATCTGTTCGACCACATCGGGATTCGCAAGCGTCGTGACGTCACCCACGTCTTTCCGATTCGAAATCGAAGCCAAAATGCGCCGCATGATCTTGCCGGAGCGCGTCTTGGGCATGTCGGGCACGATATATACGCTTTTCGGTCGCGCGATCTTGCCAATCAGATCCTCGTTCGCCTTGATCACGCGATTGACGATCTCCTGGCTGGCCTGGTAGCCGGGCTTGAGCGCAATGTAAATCTCGGGCACGCGCCCTTTCAGCTCGTCGGCGACCGGCACCGCCGCTGCTTCAGCGACTTCAGGCACCGTCAGGCACGCAGACTCGATCTCCTTCGTGCCGAGGCGATGGCCGGCGACATTGATGACATCGTCAATGCGGCCTAGGATGCGGAAGTAGCCATCCGCCGCCTGCATCGCCCCGTCTCCCGCCAGATAGGGCCAATCGCGCCAGTCCTTGCTGCGGCGGTTCTTGCAGTAGCGCGCGTAATACTGATCGACGAACCGTTCGGGATCGCCCCAGATCGTCTGCAT
>DASWCA010000431.1:0-9619 GCA_036390355.1 Acidobacteriaceae bacterium | reverse complement strand
CGCGGACGGAGCTTACGCGAACACAACGTACTTCAGCGACCAGACGCATCCGAGCGATGCCGGGCAGACACGTCTCGCACAAATTGCGAGCAACGCGCTGAACTATTACTACGGCTACACGCTCGCAAATCCGCATGTGGTTACGTCAACGGCTTACACGTTGAGCAGTTCGGATGCGGCGGTGACCGCGGCTCCGACGGCGAACGCGGCGTATACGATGCCCGACTGCACCGGGCCGAGCGGCGCGGTTTATACGATCGGCAATCCACAGTCGGCGTACGCGCTGACGATTATGGGCGGCGCATCGCAGCCCATCAACGGGCTGACAACGGCGATCGCGATTCCGGCCAACAGCAGCGTGACACTGCGCGACGTGCCGAATCCGAAGAGCGTCTCCGGATGCCATTGGGCGATGTGAGTAGGTTCGAGGTACTAGGTTCGAGGTATTGTGGGTGGCGGGCACGTGGGGTCGTGTCCGCCGTTCGGTTTCGAAAAAGATTGGGTGGGGTTGAGATGGGCGAGGTGAGCTATGACCTTCAACAGTTGTTGGATTTTGGACCGATTCTGGATGAGCCGTCGGGCGAGGCGGAGGGAGAGAAACGTTCCGCAAAGCTTGCGCGCGATCTGCTGAAGATACGAGACCGCTCCGGCAAAGAGAGTGAGTTGCGGGCGAATCCCGCGCAGGAGGAATTCGAACGCAGGCGCGGTGCGCAGAACATTGTCGTCAAGGCGCGCCAGATGGGCCTGACCACGTGGGTGGCGGGAAGATTTTTTCTGAAGACCATTACCGCGCGCGGAGTGCTGACGGTGCAGGTTGCGCAGACGATCGACGCGGCGGAGGCGATCTTCGGCATCGTGCAGCGCTTCTGGAATTGCCTTCCCGAAGACATGCGCAAGGGTTGCCTGAAGCGCAGCCGCGCCAACGTGAGACAGATGGTCTTCCCCGAACTGGACAGCGAATACCGCGTGCTGAGCGCATCGGATGAGAACGCCGGCCGCGGGCTGACGGTGCAGAATATGCACCTGAGCGAGGTGTCGCGGTGGCCCGGAGACGCGGCGGCAACGCTTGCGGGGATGCGCGCGGCGCTGGTGCCGGACGGCGAGATCGTGCTCGAAAGCACGCCCAACGGCGCGTATGGATGCTTCTACGAGGAGTGGATGCAGGCGGAAGAGAACGGCGTGGTGAAGCACTTCTTCCCATGGTGGCTGGAGCCGGCATATGTATCCGCGGAGGTTACAGACCTGCGCGAGGACGAGCTGGAGCTGATGGAGGCGCACGGTCTGACGTACGCGCAGCTTGGCTACCGCCGGGGGCTGGAAGCTCTCTATCGCGGCATGCGCGTGCAGGAGTTCGCCGAGGACGCCGAGCTGTGCTTCCGCTCCACGGGCGAGTCCTGCTTCGATATGGAGGCGTTGGAAGAACGGCTGAAGAGCGTGGAAGATGCCGCGAGCGCGCGGCGCGACGGCAGGCTGCTGATCTTCCTTCCGCCGCAACCCGGCAAGGAGTACATCGTCGCGCTCGATCCGGCGGGCGGCGGCTCCGATGGAGACTATGCGGCGGTGCAGGTGATCGACGTCGAGAGCGGCGCGCAATGTGCGGAGCTGCAGCAGAGACTGCGGCCGCTGGAACTGACGCGGGCCGCGGTTGCGCTGGCGCGCGAATACGGCACTCCGGTGCGGCCGGCGCTGCTGGTGGTGGAGCGCAACAATCATGGCCACGGCGTGCTTGCGCATCTGCAGAAGGCCGAGCCCTACGAGCATGTCTACAGCAGCAAAGGCATGCCCGGTTGGCTGACGACGGCGATTTCGAAGCCCTTGATCGTCAGCGACCTGAATGCGCTGCTGGTGGAGAGGCCCGGCCTGTTTCGCAGCAAGCGTCTGCTGGAAGAGTGCCGCACCTTTGTGACGCACGACAACGGCCGGACCGGCGCGGCGAACGGCGCGCACGACGATTGCGTGATGGCGTTTGCGATCGCACAGGCGGTGCGGAAGGAGATGTTGCAAAGAGGTTCGAGGTACTAGGTTCGAGGGGGAGGCGCGAGGGTCCGGGTGGGGCGCACCTCGAACCTTGAACCTCGAACCTTGAACCTGCTTCCGGTATTCTTCTGGAGCGGGGGAAAGCTTCGTTGGCGGTGTTTGCAGTGCAGGCGATTCGAAGAATGCGAGGCGGCGCGCAGAGCCAGTTGATGCTGGGCGCGGATGGCAAGCTGTGGGTCGTGAAGTTTCAGAACAACCCGCAGCACCTTCGCGTGCTGGCGAACGAGTTGATCGCGACGCGCCTGGCGCAGGCGGTTGGATTGACCGTGCCGGCGAGCGACGTCGTCGAGGTGACGGAATGGCTGGTCGCGAACTCGCCCGGCATGCACATCGAGGGGGCGCGCGAGCAGCAGAAGTATCGCGCGGGATTGCAGTTCGGCAGCCAGTTTATCGGCGGCTTGATGCCCGGCCTGGTGGTCGACTATCTTCCCGAGCAGCAACTGGACGAGGTGCGCAACGTGGCGGAGTTCGCCGGAATGCTGGCGCTGGATAAATGGACCGGCAACTGCAATGGACGCCAGGCGGTGTTCGATCGGCGGCCGCGCGAGCGCAAATATCGCGCGACCTTCATCGACCAGGGATTTTGTTTCAATGCCGGAGAGTGGACGTTTCCCGACAGCCCTCTGCGCGGCGTGTATGCGCGCAATCGCGTGTACGCCGGAGTGTCGGGATGGAAGAATTTTGAGCCGTGGCTGAGCCGCATCGAGACCATGGACGCGGACACGTTGTGGAATATCGCCGACATGGTTCCGCCGGAGTGGTACGGCGGAGAGATGGCAGTGATCGAGAAGTTGATGGAACAGATGGTGCGCCGGCGCGGACGAGTGCGTGAGTTGATCGCGTCGTTTCGGGACTCGAAGCGGGAACCTTTCCCGATGTGGGAGAAGGCGGTGAGCGTTGTGGTGCCCCGGCAGTTTGTGAATTAGGTACCAGGTACCAGGTACTAGGTACTAGGTACTAGGTACTAGGTTCGAGGTTCGAGGTGAAAGGCGAGATGCGCGGCTTTAGATTGGCGGTTGAATTGCTTGGTCAGTATGTTGGCCCCTGTAACCTGAACCTTCGGCACCTGGCACCTAAACCTCGAACCTAGTACCTCGAACCTTATAGAAAGGAGTCCGCCATGCCCGAGCGCATCCCCTGCGAGTTCTTCCTGATCCGCTACGTTCCGGACCCGGTCAAGGGTGAGTTCACCAACATTGGCGTGTTGCTGCGTGAGGCCGGCAGCCCGGACGGCACCGAGGTCCGCTTTACGCGCGACTGGACGCGCGTCCGCTGCATGGACGCCGATGCGGACATCGGGCTGCTGGAGGCGCTCGAAGGCGACATTGCCGCGCGGCTGCGGCTCGGCGCCGGCGGTGCGGCGGCACAGGACGCAGCCTCGAAGCCGGTGCTCGCGATCATCGAGGACAGCTTTTCGAACTCGATCCAGATGACCGAGGCGCGCGCGTGTCTGGCGGAAAATGTTGCCGCCGAACTTGACCTGCTGATGAAGATGTACGTCGAGCCGATGCGCGTGAAGCAGGAACGCAAGCGCACCGGACGCGCTGCGATTGCCGCAGCCATGCGCAACGAGTTCGAGCGCGCCGGGGTGTGGGGGATGATGCGCAAGAAAATCGCCGCATCTATATATACGCAGCCCGGCGACCCGATGAAGATCGATTGCGGATAACGCCCTAACGGCGTTATCCGGATGTTCCACGCGGTGTCGCTCGAAGCCGACGTCGAAGCCGCCAAGGTGCTTGCGTACTCCGCGCCGCGCCTGCATGAAGGCGTCGTTCGCGTGGAGGGCGCGAAGCTGGAGTTGACCGCCGTGGTCGAGCCGCTGCGCGCCGTCTCCGGCGATGACGGGCTCGACGATGAGAATGCCGAGCGCTACCGCTTTGGCGTGGAGACGATGGAGAGCCAGGCGATCCGCGTCGTCACCATGAACGACCTGGCGCGCGCCGCGGAGACCGCGCGCATTGAGTTGCGGCTCTAACCGGCATGGAACCGACCACGGATGACACGGATTTTAAGACGGATTAAGGACAGTGTTTCTACCAGGACGCGTTCTTAATCCGTTCGATCTTGATCCGTGTCGTCCGTGGTCGTTCTTTGTCGTAGGTATTTCAGGAAGGCACAGCGAATTGGCTGTGCCCATTTTTTTTGCAAGAGAGATCGAAAGGGGTGAGCACGTGGGTCTTCGAACTAGAGTGACAGAGGCATGGCAGAGATTGGCAGGCGTCAACGCGGCCGCGGGCGACGCGGCGAAGGGGCAGAGAAAGACGGCGATGCTGCCATCGATTTTGACTCCATACAATCACGGCCGCGTGGGCCAGAACGCAACGCCCAAGCCGACTCCCGCGAATCTCCGGAAGTTTGCCGAGACGCCCGTGGCGAGGCGCGCGATCAACGTGGTCAAAGATAAGGTCGCCAGCATGGACTGGAAGATCCGCGTGCGCCGGGGTTACAGCACCGCCGATGTGCCCGAGGCCGAGGCGCGCATGCAGGTGCTGCGCCGCTGCCTGGAAGAGCCCAATGCGGGCGACAGTTTTCGCACATTGATCGAGCAGGTGCTCGAAGATCTTCTGGTCGGCGGCTTCGGCGCGGTCGAGATGGAGGCGACCGGCGATGCCGACCGTCCGTTCCATCTCTGGGCGGTCGACGGCGCCACCATCGAGATCGACGGGACCTGGAACGGAGACGCCGCCAAGCCTCGCTATGCGCAGTCGCGCGGCGCGGTGGGGACATCGCTTGGCACGCAGAATCGCACGCCGCTGCGCGACGACGAGCTGATGTATCTGCGCCTGAATCCGCGCAGTCACACGCTGTTCGGGCTGGGCCGGCTCGAGGTCGCCTTTGAGACCGTGAACCAGTTTCTCTCCGCCAATCGCTATGCCGGACGGCTCGCGTCGAACTCCGTTGTGCAATACGCGCTGTGGCTGAACGAGGCCACGCCAGAGCAGCACGACCGCCTGATTCGCTGGTGGCAGGACGAGATCGAAGGCACCGGCCGTGTGCCTTTGCTGAGTTGCGAGCAGAAGCCCGAAGTCCTGCGCTTCGCCGGAGGCACTGACGCCGATCTGCGCATTCAGTGGCAGGAATTCCTGCTGCGCATGATCGCCAACGCATTCGAATTGCCGCCCATGCTGCTCGGCATGCAGGCCGACGTCAACCGATCGACCGCGGGCGAGATGGCCGATGAAGCATTCCAGAGCGCCGTTGTGCCCGTCGCCAAGCTGGTCGCCGAACACATTACCCGCGATTTGTTCGCGAAGAAGCTCGGCTGGCGCGAATTCGAATTTACCTTCAACGATCTGGAGTCGCGCGACGAGATGCAGGAGCTGCAGATCCAGACCGAACTGCTGAAGGCGGGCGTCCTTAGCATCGACGAAGTGCGCGAGATGCGCGGCTTGCCGAAGCTTGTAACGGCGGAGGTTGCATGAGGCTGACCATCGATAATCTTGACGGCAGGGGCGCGGTGGAATACACCGCCGCGCTCTCCGCCGATTCCCCGCTCAAGATCGAGCGAGCGCTGAATGCGCCCTCGCGGTGCATCGGCTCGCTGCTGATCGCGGCCGCTCCCACGCTTGCCGTGCCCGTTCGCCGCGCCCGCATCGTCGTCTCGGCAAATAGCGGGACCACGCTCTTCACCGGCTACATTGCCGCGGAGCCCGCGCCGGTTTACTCCGGCGCTGGCCTCGGCGGCCCCGTCTATCGTTACGCGTTCACCGCCGCCGGCGACGAGTGGCTGCTCGACAAACAGGCGCCCACACTCGCCGCGGGAGGATTCGCGCTTTCCGGCGCCACGTTGCTCCCGGCGCGCACCAGCCGGACTCACACGATTAACTTCGACGATGCGACGGCCGGCGGCGCCTTGCAAATCGCCGAGCTGCCGGCCTCCAACGTCAAGGAGCTTGCCAACGACGTTACGCTGACGGGCCAGATCGAGCCATCGCAGTATGTAACCGAAATGTTCTCCGGCGACGGAACTACCGCGGTGTTCGCCGCCGCGAACGAGCCGTTCCGCGCGGCCAAGCCCAAGCTGATCGCGGACTCGTTCGACGGACCGGCAATCGACACGCATCTGTGGAACGTCGCCGATTCGGGCTCGCACATTTCGCTGGGCGGCGCCGGGCTGGCGCTCACCGGCGGCACCGGCTTCGACGGGCAGACTACGTTGACCGCCAGCGACCAGGTGGAGATGGGCGGCACGCTGGTCGTCGAAGCGGGCAGCGTCGCGCTCACCTCGCCCTCGAATGGTGTGCTTTGCGGCCTCTACTCCGGCAGCGCGCAGCGCGCGAACTGCTTCGCGGGATACAACGTGCGCCAGAGCGGCGGCTCGACTGTCGTCACGCCCTTCGTCAACGGAGCAGAGATCGGAACCAGTTACACATTGCTCGACGGCCACCGATATACGCTCCGCATCCGGCTGCATTCTCCGGAGATGCAACGCGTGATGCAGACGTACTACGCGCGTGTCGACGGCGTTATTGAAGCGTTCGGCGGCGGCCTGGTCGCATCGCCCATGTCGCTCGTCTTTGAACTGCAGGACCTCGGCAACGCGTCGAACACACCTGCGACAGTGCTCTACGACGGCGCAATTGCCGAGTCGCCCGCCAGGTGTACCTTCGCGGCTGTCAATAGCGTCGAACTCAACGGCTCGATGGGCTTCTGCGCCGTCACTCAGACGGGCTCCGCGTGGATCGTCAGCACGCTGCCGGGCGGCGCGACGCAGACTCGCCTGATTGGGATTGCAGGCGAAGGCGTCGATTGCCAGATGGATGCCACCGGAAAGGTTACATTCTTTGCCGGGCGCATTCCTGAAGCGGGAGAGATTGTAACCATTCTGTATCGCACACGGAATCGGGCAGTCGCGCGGCTGCAGGATGACGCCGGAGTGGCCGCGGAAGCTGCCGGAGGAATGCCCGGCACCGCCCACTGGCTCGGCAAAGTCGTCAAGCCGCTGGCCCGCTCCAGCGCGGACTGTGAATCGGCTGCGCAGGCCATTCTGAGCCTCGCATCGAGCCGTGCTGCGGCAATCGCGGGCAACTACGCCGCAAGCAATCCTGCCGAAGACATTTGGCCTGGAGATGTTCTCGCTATCACGGCCAATCGGCAGACGATGAACGTCGTCGTCCGCCAGGTCAGCATTGTTGATGGTCACGCTGTGCCCGAGTTCCTCGCGTATCGCATCGCGTTCGCTAATGACTGGGCGGGGTCGCTTGGCATTACGCTGTCGGAGGCGATCGCGGCTGACGCGCACCTGCCGCCCGCGGCGCTCTCCGCACCCAACGCTGCCCTCGATAACCTGCAGCAGTTGACCGTGGTCAGCGCCACCGGCGGTGCGTTGCAGATCGATGCGGGAACGATTCCGCCTGTGGGGGGCGGCTTTGAAGTTCGTCTGCGCGACTGGGACTTTGGCCCCGGGAGCGATCAGAATCTCGTGGTTCGCAGCCCCGTCCGCAGCTTTTCGATTCCGCGGCCGGCGCAGGTGGAGCGCTACTTCGTGCGCATGTACGACGCGTCGACACCGCCGATTTATTCGCGGCTCTCCAGCGCAATCTTCACCCATCTTCCAGTCGCCTGAATAACTGTAACCAAAGGAGTCACAAATGACAGATTTTGAAACGCGCGTGCTGGCTGATTTGTGCGTCTTGAAGAGCCAGATGAAAGAGGTAGTCGGCAATGGCCAGCCTGGACGTCTCGCGCAACTCGAGAGCCGCACGTCCGACCACGAAAGAACCGTCCAACGACTGAAGGGAGTCGCCGCGGCATTCGGCGGCTTTCTCACCGTCGCTCATGTGGCCATCGACTTCTTCATTGGGCGGCGATGAAGGATAGCGAGTCAGCAAGTTAGCGGGTCAGCGAGCGTAGCAGCGAGTCAGAAGTTGAAAGATGTGTCGGGCCTTCAGCCCTCGATGTCTATGCTGGAACGTTACCTGGGGCTGCGCCCCAGGCTGGTATATGTCGGGCCTTCGGCCCTGGTTCAGTTCCACAAACTTGTGACTCGGGACTTCTAGCTTGCCAACTCGCTGAGCCGCCGCGCTCGTATAATCAGGCACATGCCTGCCGATTCGCAGACCGTGCCCCTGGTCGGGGTGATCATGGGAAGCCGCAACGATTACGCCGTGATGCGCGCGGCCGTTGAGATGCTGCGCGAGTTTCGCGTGCCGCATGAAGTGAAGGTGGTCTCGGCACATCGCACGCCGGACCTGATGTTTAAGTACGCGGAGACCGCTGCCAGCCGCGGCCTGCGCGTTATCATCGCGGGCGCGGGGGGCGCGGCGCATCTGCCCGGCATGGTCGCGGCGAAGACGGTGTTGCCGGTGCTCGGCGTGCCCATCCCGGCGACCGCGCTGCAGGGGCTCGATTCGCTGCTTTCGATCGTGCAGATGCCGAAGGGCGTTCCGGTGGCCACGCTCGCCATCGGTGCGGCCGGCGCGGCCAATGCGGGATTGCTCGCCGTGCAGATTCTGGCGACAACCGATCCCGAGCTGCAGACCAGGCTGGTCGCATGGCGCGCTGCACGGCACGTCGAAGTGCTTTCGCAGTCGCTCGACGATGAGGTCCCCGAGTGAGCGAGGCCGTGTTTCCGGTCCTGCTGCCGGGCGCGACGATTGGAATCTTCGGCGGCGGCCAGCTCGGGCGCCTGACTGCAATCGCCGCACGCAGCATGGGTTATCGCATTCACGTGCTCGACCCGGACCCCGGATGTCCGGCGCGCTTTGTCGTCGACCAGTGCGTGGAAGCGGACTGGACTGATGCTCACGAGGCGGCGCGCCTGGCTCGCGGATGCGACGTCGTCACATTGGAGATTGAGCAGATTTCGCTCGCCAGCATGAACGCTGCCGCAAGCTACGTGCCAGTGCGTCCCAGCGAGAGTCTGCTGGAGGTGATCCAGGACCGCGTGGTGCAGAAGGACTGGCTGCTGCGCAACGGATTTCCGGTGGGCAAGTATCGCGCGGTGCGCACGCTGGATGAATTGCGCATGGCGGTGATCGAACTCGGCGGCAAATGCTTCTGCAAGAGCGCTACCGGAGGCTACGACGGGCGCGGACAGGGCAAGGTTGGCTTCTCGTCGAACAGTTCGGCGGCCGCGGTGGAAGCGGAGATTCGCGGCGCGTGGTCAGCGCTGGGCGAAGGGCCCGGCGTGGTTGAGCAGGCCATCGATCTCGACCGGGAAATCTCGATTCTGGTTGCGCGATCGCCGCGCGGTGAGGTCAAGGTGTATCCGGCGGCGTGGAATCATCATGATAGCCAGATCCTCACGTGGAGCGTGATTCCCGCGCCGCTGACTGACGCGATGGCGGCCGAGGCAAAGCAGCTCGCGCAGGCTATCGCCGACACGTTTTTGCTCGAAGGAATTCTGGCGGTCGAGCTATTTGTAACCAAAGATGGCCGCGTGCTGGTGAATGAACTTGCGCCACGTCCGCACAACAGCTACCACGCCAGCGAGCGCGCCTGCGTCACCAGCCAGTTCGAGCAGTTGGTGCGTGCGGTTTGCAATCTTCCGCTGGGCAGCGCCGATGTGGTGCAGCCGTGCGCGATCGCGAACCTGCTCGGCGATTTGTGGATTGGACCGCATGGCCCACGGGTGCCG
>DASWCA010000430.1:0-22440 GCA_036390355.1 Acidobacteriaceae bacterium | reverse complement strand
CACAGTCCAGTGACCATTTAGGTATTTGGAGTCCGGCTGAGGCGTTACGATGGAGAACCCTGTAGCGTTTTGTCCTGCGAGAATATCCGCCGTGCCGTCATTACGCCACTCAAGGTCCATAAAAGGACTCTCTTCAGTTGTAACAAGGGCGGCGTGCCAGGATGTCGGCGAAGCTGAGCTGCCCAAGGCGAGACCTGTATCGAAGTTCCATCCGCTAGGTGGCACTTGAAGTTCGGAAACGCCATGGTAGTAGTCGTTTCCGATTGCAAAACCAACAATTCGGCTGGTACCTCCGTTGACAACGCGGTACTCGTATCGCGCGGTGCCGTCAGGCTGACTCCACTGATATGCTTTTATCGTCACCGTCGGCGCTTGCTGCGCGAAGCTTCCGCACACAGCAAGGATGAGGAACAAGCAAGTCAGAAATACAAGCTGTTTCGTCTTCATAGCTCTCCCCTCATTGAACATGAATGAAGTGGACCGGATCGGTCGTGGGTAATGGTCTATACAGCTGACACTGGCTTGCCAAATTTAGGAACTGCTGCAATGGAAGGCTCGAACGAACATCAATCGCTAAACCCAGCGTGTGTGGTCCGTTCGGACCTCCTGGCCTTTGTGTGAGCAGCAGATGGTGAGTCGTCGTAAATTCCTGTTCAACCTGAGTGCGCAAGTCTTCGCATTCAGGCTCCCTGCGGTCTCGCAGCAGTTGCCACTTATCCCAGACCTCACGGAGGTGCTGTTGGTATTGAGTTGGCCGATAATATGACTGAGGGGATAAGGAGCCTCCCGCATTTGATACCGCTGTTTGAAGACAGGATAATGCGTCCTGCATGTTTGGGACAAGATCATCGCTATCAAGCGTATTCCCGTTTTCGAAATTAATTGTTGTGGGGTCCGTCAATTGCGTTAGTGGCGAAACCTGACACGTCCGCAATCCGAAGCTAAATACATCGCCGGCAGTCTGGTCTCCCCACCCGTCTTGCTGGACAGAAAAGATAAAAGTAATGTGTTGATTTCTGTATGGGGTGAGTTTAAAGGACAGCGGAATTTCTGCGCTTTCAAAGTATGTGCCATAATCGTTGCCCGGCTTTCCGAGGTGGTTAACCAAGCTGACTGGGCCATTGGGAGTTTGCACAGAGATGTCATACCAATCCCATAACCGGCATCCCACGTCTTCAATTTATAACTGAAACTTGCGACGCCTCCATCTTTGACGTCAACGTCCACGTTCATAATACTGGCGCCAGTAGGTTCCAGCCCCGGAGCTGGTGCACCATTAGCGCCGTTCGGGTAAGGGGGCATTTATGCGTGGTATTGGGGACATGAGCACCGCTGCGTCATCTACGACCGCCACCCCGTTTGGAAACTAGCCGGGCGCTGCATTGGACATGGCGGTTACCCGTATTTCCGAGATGAAAGCGAAGATCGAGCAGGAACGGAACGGTGTGACATGGTTCCGCCTCGATGGCCAGGAGAAAACTGCGGATGAATCTCGCGTTCTGGGAGGATTGAAGGTTCCCGGAGGCATCGTGCTGGATGGCTCCAACGAGTTCTTGGATGAGGAGGCAGACAAGTTCGGTCCGCACGGGTATGTCGTGCTCGAGTTCGTGGGAGAAGAGTTGTACGAGACTTATTATCAGCCAATGCTCCCGGGGCCGTCGCCCATGGAAGTCCGGTCCCGCCAGCGAGTGTGAGAATGCGATGGATCCCTACGAAAACCTTTACGAGCGTGCGCTGAGGGCAATGGCGCATCGGACGATCGATAAGGTCGTTGCGCGCACGCGTGCCATCGTGCCCCCCGCTCGCTGATCTAGCGGGAGAAGCGAAAGCGGGCATGGAGGCACTCAAGAGCGGCAAACGACCGACGGCTGAGCAGGTCGCTGCGTTGCAGGCCATTATCCGGTCAGTGCGTCCTTCTGTACTGTCTCGCGCAGGTGCCATCGATGATTTGCCCGGTCGAAATCCGAGCCCAGCAGAACATCGATAGCGGGCTCATCGGGGTCAGTCGAAAAACCAAACCCGTGGCCGGCAAAATACAGGTACAGCTCGTTACATCTTTCGGCTCGAGCTTTCTTCAGGTGTCGAAGTTCCGCAGATCGCCCCCCGCCAAATACCCTCATCGACCTGTATGAAGACTGCAAAGTACTGTTTCAGAAAAAACCGCCGCAGGCACCGCTTCCGGCTCTGCCGGTGGGAGGACTCGTATCGCAGATCGACGTCACTGGTGTGGCCGGTACCGACCTATTACTCCGCCATCTCGATACAGGCTCGACCCGTTCAGTGAAACTGGATGCGGGCGGAAACGTGCTCGACGGCCTTTCCGCGGGGTCGTACAAGGCGCTCCTCAGAGACGGCAAGCTTAACCTCGCCAAGATGCGCTTTTATCTCAACCCAAACGAGCGCTTTACGCTCGACTTCTCTCCCAAGGTGGTTTCAGGCGCCCATGAGTCGATTGCCAGCAGTGTTCCGAAACGTGACCTAGCGATCGACTTCTCCGAGACGCTGGGGCCCATAGCAGACTGGAACGTAGACCTCTGGCTGGCGCCCGGCACGGCTACTCCGATCCGGGAACATACTCGAAGTTACGGGATTTTGAGCTGGGCGATTTTGACGACGCCAGAAGAGGCGACTCTTTCCTTTACGTTGTGGCAGGCCAAGTCTCCATCTTGACGTTTTCCGAGAACGAACAGCGTGCTCGTAAGGTGCAGCAGTTCATCCTGCCTGTTTACAGCCTCATCTCCTTTGTTACGCACAAGGAAGCGAGATTACCTGAATACCGTCCCGCCGCTGCAGTTGGTACGCTATATGTCCACGGCTCAGCGGCTCTTCGCCGCCCAGGCACCGCCGCAGGAGAGTGGATACCAGAACAGTGACCAGTACTGGTGGGACCTTCTGTATGCCAAGTGGCTCGATCCGCTGATGGCATTGATCGCGTGTTACGAACTGCTGAGGCGCGGAGCGATCGACAACAACCAGCCGCTGATGACGCAGGTGGTGCACAACATGCGGAACTACTTCCCAGGAATCCCGGATACGGAAATCATCGCGACAGTGCTGGACCTGCCATCAGAGAGCACATCCGACCCGCCGCTGCTCACGGACGGGATCATGACGGGCAAATTGGAAACGAGCTTTCCGCTCCCAGTCGAGAGTCTGGATTACTCGAGCATCTGGACGACATGGAAGAATGCCGTTCGCATCAAGCTCACCGCAGCTGCGATGACTTAGTCGACTGAACACCGTGGCTCCTGTTATCTTGCGCCGTCGCTCCTCGGCATCAGCTTGGTAACAAAGTTTCACCAGTTGCGTTTTCTGAATTGGGTGCGGCGAGGAACGATTCCTCGTCGGATTAGCGCAACACGAGCTCGCGGCGTCCGCACTCGCCCTGATTCGGCAGTGGGCCAGTGATCAGCGACTCTCAACTGCTGAGGCAAGGCCAGCGACGCGCTGTTCCAAATTTGGAACACAACGCATTTTCTTATTGACATTCCCGAAAATGTGATATTTTCCTCGATCTTGTGACCCTCTCGAGATCTTGCGAGTGAGCATCGTCAGATCGGGTTGCTGTACTCGTGAATGCAACAACCGAAAAGCCGCGGGGGGTCCTGCGGTGGTTTTAGGGGCACGTAGCGATCTGAAACAGTTTCCGCAGCAATCAACGAAGCTCGGTATTACCAATCATCATCCTTTGGGCTGAACAGTACGGAGCCATCCAAATTTCAATCGAGTTTTTTGACGAGGGTTGTCCGAAATGCCAAGCGGCGACCAAGAAATTCGAGTTCGGGAAAAAACGAGGAATCCGCGAATCGCCAAGCACTGCCCGTTATATCGGCTCCCAAGGCAGAAGCCCCTGAGTCAACAGGTGGCTCATGACGCGATCGAAAGGAGGTACAGCGAATGACGAACTATAGGGTCACTGCAAAGAGTCTGAATGTCCGCGAGGCGCCAAAGCTAACGGCGACAGTTATCGGACACCTCTCACTCGACGACATCGTCGAGGGCCTCTCCGTCTCTGGGGACGCCTATTGGTACAAAATCAAGAGCACCGGTGGTCTCACGGGTTGGCGTTCGCATCGGGGGTTTGGTGAGTGAAGCTGAGACCAATCTCGCCGCATGTTACCACCTTAATTAGGCCGGTTTTCTGTCCAACGAATGAGACTTGAGCAAGAAAAGAAGTAAAGCCAGATAGTGTGACGTGAATTAAATGAACAGATACTCCCCGCGCGAAAAGGAAGTTGGACCGGGAGCACGGCCAGACTCTTCGGGAAGTTGGGGTAGGCCTGAATCAAAGTCAACTAGCATTGACATTCCAACGGAGCCGCAGGTTCTCGCTTCTTATACTAGCCCAACCCAATCGCTCGCCTATGCCTCGTGAATCCGCAGGACATGAAGACCGGGCATCACAGCAAAATCCGGCCAGTGGAGCACCCGCCGGAGGCGCCGAGCCAGTCAGTTACAGCAACCAGCTTCCGCAGATCGGTGTTCCAAAAGGCGGCGGGGCCATTCGCGGCATCGCGGAAAAATTCGCAACCAGCGCGGCTACCGGCAGCGGTTCCCTGAGCGTGCCGATTGCCACCAGCCCCGGCCGGGCAGGCTTCAGCCCGCAGATCGCCGTCACCTACGACACCGGTGCGGGCAATGGCCCCTTCGGTCTGGGATGGACTCTCGGTCTGCCATCCATCACACGAAAGACGGACAAAGGTCTGCCGCAATACAGCGACGGCGACGGCGACGTCTTCCTGCTGTCTGGTGCCGAAGATCTGGTGCCGGCCCTCCAGAGCGCCGACTGGTCCCCCGACATCGTGCCCTCGCGGACGGTGTACGGCAGACAGTATCGGGTCGAGCGCTTCCGCCCCAGAGTCGACGGCATGTTCGCGCGCATCGAGCGCTGGACGAACCTCACCGACCCGGGTGATTGCTTCTGGCGGTCGATCTCGAACGGCAACATCACGTCCGTGTACGGCCTTACCGCCGACAGCAGGGTGGCCGACCCCGACGACGCCTCGCGCATCTTCTCATGGCTGCTGTGCGAGACCTTCGACGGCAAGGGCAACGTCATCTCGTACGTCTACAAACGTGAGAATTCCGACGGAGTGGACCTCGCGGCCGCACACGAGCAGAATCGCACCGCGGCGACCCGGTCCGCCCGGCTCTACGCGAAGCGGGTTCTGTGGGGGAACCGTACGCCGTATCTGCCCGATCTTCGCCAGCCGACCCCGGCGCCGCTCCCGGTTGACTGGTGCTTCGAACTGGTCTTCGATTACGGCGAGCACGACCTCGCCAACCCAACTCCGGCCGCTGCGCAGCCGTGGACCTGCAGGCCCGACCCCTTTTCCAACTACCGGTCTGCATTCGAAACGCGAACCTACCGCCTGTGCCGCCGCGCGCTGATGTTCCACCACTTCCCGGCCGAAGTGAACGTCGGAGCCAACTGTCTGGTGAAGTCCACCGACTTTACTTACTCCACCCCGCCCGCTCTGTCCACCGAACCCGTTTACTCCTACCTGCTCTCGGCCACGCAGAAGGGCTACGTGCGAGCCGCGGCGGGAGGACACGTGGCGAGGTCGCTGCCACCGCTCGAGATCGCGTACAGCAGCGCCGCGATCGACGACACGGTTCGCGATATCGACCCTGCGAGTCTCGAGAACCTGCCCCGTGGCATCGACGGCGGCACCTGGCGATGGGTGGACCTGGATGGCGAAGGCGTATCCGGCATCCTGAGTGAGCACTCCGGAAGCTGGTATTACAAGCCCAATCTCAGTCCCGCCAATACGCACCTCATCGACGGAGCAGAGCGGGTGGTGCCTCGCTTTGGTCCGACCGAAGTGGTCGCTCGCCATGCTTCGTTTGCGGCGTTGGGGACCGGGCAACAGGAGTTGCTGGACCTTTCGGGCGACGGGCAGCTCGACCTGGTGCAGCTCGACGGACCCTCTCCTGGTTATTTCGAACGCACCGAGGACTACGACTGGGAGCTGTTTCGGCCATTCCGTTCCATGCCCGTCATGGACTGGCGCGATCCCAACCTGCGCTTCCTCGACTTGACCGGCGACGGGCTGCCGGACGTGCTGGTGACTGAAGACAACGTGTTCTCCTGGCGGCAGTCTCTGGGAGCAGACGGCTTCGGCGAAGAAAGGCTTGCTCGTCAGTCGATGGACGAGGAGCGCGGACCGCAGCTCGTCTTCGCGGATGGCACCGAGACCATTTTTGTGGCCGACATGTCCGGTGACGGCATGGCGGATCTGGTGCGTATTCGCAACGGCGAAGTCTGCTACTGGCCGAACCATGGCTACGGACGCTTTGGCGCCAAGGTCCGTATGGACAACGCGCCCGTGTTCGACCGGCCCGATCTGTTCGACCCGGGGCGGTTGCGTCTGTCCGACATCGACGGATCGGGCACCACGGACATCGTCTATCTCGCTTCCGACGCGGTGCACCTTCACTTCAACCAGTCCGGGAACAGCTGGACACAGCGGCGCGCGGTGAACAGCTTCCCGCCGACCGAAAGCCTGTCCACAGCCTCTGTGCTCGACCTTCTCGGCAGTGGGACTGCATGCCTGGTATGGTCCTCTCCGCTGCCTGGCGATGCGGCCCGGCCGATGAAGTACATCGACCTGATGGGCGGCGTGAAGCCTCACCTTGCCATCCGCGTCATCAACAACCTCGGCGCGGAGACGCGCATCCGCTACGCCCCGTCCACGAAGTTCTATGTCGCGGACAAGCTGGCAGGCACGCCGTGGGTGACGCGGCTTCCCTTCCCCGTTCACGTGGTGGAGCAGGTGCAGCACTACGACTACATCGGCCGTGCGCTGTTCACCACCCGATACTCGTACCACCATGGCCATTACGACGGAATCGAACGTGAGTTCCGAGGGTTCGGCCGGGTCGACCAGTTCGATTCCGAGAGCTTCGCCGCGCTGTCCACGTCCGATGCGTTCCCGCAGCTCACCAACATCGAACAGTCGTCGCACATGCCGCCGGTCTGCACGAAAACGTGGTTCCACACCGGCGCACTCGTGCGCGAAGCGGCCATATCGCGGCAATACCAGCATGAGTATTATTCCGAAGGCGATGTCAACGTCCAGGCGATGCAGCTTCCCGACACTGTGCTGCCGTCGGATCTGCTGCATACTGACGGCACGCGCGAGCCGCACGACTTTTCAGGCGAGGAGATCCGTCAGGCCATGCGCGCTCTGCGCGGCTCTGTTCTTCGCCAGGAGATCTATGCGCTCGATGGCACCGACGAATCGGACCGGCCGTACAGCGTTTCCGAACGAAACTACTCGGTGGAAACGTTGCAGCCCGCCGGTGCCACCGGGCATGCCGTCTTCCTGACCCATGCCCGCGAGACCGTGGACTTCCAGTACGAGCGCAAGCTGTATGAGGTGAGCGGCGGAGTGCTGGTCCCCCCCGGCGCGCCACCTCCGGCACGCACCGCAGCGGACCCGCGCGTTACCCACTCCATGACGCTGGCCATCGACGCGTATGGAAACCCGCTGCGCTCGGTGTCGATCGGCTATGGCCGACGATACGCAGACCCGTACCTCAGCGCGCAAGACCAGGCCAGGCAGAAGGAAACGCTCGTCGCATTCACCGAGATTTCCTACACGAACGCGATCTCTTCGCCGGACGCACACCGCACGCCGCTGCCCGCTCAGGAGAGCACGTACGAGTTGTTGCAGGCGCATCCCGCGGCGCACGTTCCCGAAGTCACGAACCTCTTCCGGTTCGACGAAATGCGAACGCTCGTCGAAACGGCATCCGACGGCGCACATGACATCCCGTTCGAGACCACATCTCCGGCCGGTCTCAATGCCGCTCAACCATACCGCAGGCTCATCGCACGATCCCGCGCCTACTTTCGGCCCGACGACCTGGGCGCATCCGCCGCGGACGCGCGAGCCTTGCTGCCGCTGGGAACCGTGGAGCCGCTGGCGATCACGGGCGCAGCATACAAGCTGGCATTCACACCGGGCCTGATCGCGAACGTGTTCCGGCGCGCGGGCTCGCCGTTGCTGCCGGCTCCGGCTTCAGTGCTGGGAAGCGTAGCGGCGGACGGAGGCGGCTACGCGGACCTCGATGGCGACGGCAATGCATGGCTCTACTCGGGCCGACTGTTCTTCGATGCGAACGGCCCCTCGCTCGCGCTGGAAGGGAACACGGCACGTCAGCACTTTTACCTGCCACGCAGCTTCGAGAACGCATTTGGGCGACTGACATCGGTCGAGTATGACTCGCCGCACGACCTCGCCGTGATTCGTACCCGCGACGCCACGGGCAACGAGATCTCCGCCGTCAATGATTACCGCGTGATGGCCGCGTCCACCATCACCGACGCGAACGGAAGTCAGGCATCGGTCGTCTTCGACGCGCTCGGCCAGGTGACCGCGACCGCGGCAATGGGCAAGCCCGGTGAGAACCGGGGCGATCTGCCCACCGGCTTCACGGCCGATCTGACTGACGCTCAGCTGGACGCCTTCCACGGCACAGCCGACCCGGGCGGCGCGGCTTTGCCTCTGCTGGGAAACGCGACCACACGAATCCTCACGGACCCGGGCCGCTTCTATCGCTCCCGTCTGGCGGCGCCGAACGATCCTGCGCGGTGGCTCCCGGCGTGGTCGGCCACACTGGCGCGTGAAACCCATCATTTCGATCTGGCGCCCGGCGCGGCTACTCCGATCCAGATCAGCTTCACCTACTCCGACGGCTTCGGACGCGAGGTCCAGAAGAAGACGCGGGCCGAAGCCGGTCCTGTAACAGACGGCGGTCCCGTCGTAAATCCGCGATGGGTCGCGAGCGGCTGGTCCATTTTCAACAACAAGGGCAAGCCCGTTCGACAGTACGAGCCCTTCTTCAGTCAGTTGCCTGCCCGGGGGCATGAGTTCGAGTTTGGCGTCACCGTGGGGGTCAGCCCCATCGTGCTGTACGACCCGGCCGGACGCACCGCGGCCACCATCAATCCGAACCACACCTGGGAGAAAGCGCTCTTCGATCCGTGGCGAGTGGAGCAGTGGGACGTGCACGACACGGTCGCGATGGATGATCCCGCGCTCGATCCCGATGTCGGCATGTACTTCGCCCGCCTGCCCGATGCCGATTACAAGCCAACCTGGCGAGTCCAGCGCGCGGGGGGTGCGCTGGGCCCGCTCGAGCGGCAGGCGGCGAGCAAGGCTGTGGCGCACGCAAACACGCCGTCACGCGCGTACTTCGATACGTTGGGCCGCACCTTCCTCACCGTCGCCGACAACGGCGCTGCCGGCAGGTACAGCGTGCGTGTCCAACTCGATATTGCGGGGAACAGGCGTGAAATCACAGACCCGCTGGGCCGCGTGGTCACGCGGTGTGAGTACAACCTGCCCGGCCAGTGCATTCACGAAGCCGGTATGGATTCCGGCGAGCGCTGGGTTCTGACGGACATCGAAGGGAAGCCGATCCGCTCCTGGGACAGCCGCGGTCACGACTGCCGCTCAGAATACGACATTCTTCGACGCCCATTGAACGCCTTCGTACGAGGCAACGGCGCGGCCGCAGACCCCAGGACTACCGCTGCGGAGGTCCTGTATGAAAAGTTCGAATACGGCGAGGGCCAACTCAACGACCGCGCCCTGAACCTGCGCACTCGCGTATTCCGTCATCGCGACACAGCAGGGATTGCTCAGAACACGGCGGTCGACCCTGCAACCGGAACAGAGGCAGGCTTCGATTTCAAAGGCAACCCAATCGCCGCCAGCCGACGCTTCACGCGCGTGGCCGGGACGTTGCCGGACTGGTCGCAGCCCGACCCGCCGATGGCGCCTGACGTCTGGGTGGGCATCACTGCTTATGATGCACTGAACCGCCTCGTCACCACCTCGGCGCCCGATGGCAGCGTGCTCCGCCCCACCTACAATGAGGCGGGCCTGCCGGACAAAGTGGACGCGCGACTGCCCGGGGCGGCCGCATTCACGCCCTTTGTCGGCGGAATCGACTACGACGCCAAAGGTCAGCGAAAGATCGTTCGCTACGGTGCTGCCGGCGCGCCTGCGTTCACCACCGCGTACAGCTACCATCCGCTCACCTTCCGCCTGGCGCGACTGGTGACGTTGCGCAATGGCTTCCCAGCAAATGAGCAAACCGTCCAGGACCTCGCGTACACCTACGACGCCACAGGCAACGTCAGCCACATCCAGGACGACGCCGATATTCAGAACGTCGTCTTCTTCCGCAATCGCCGCATGGACCCGAGCGCGGATTACACGTACGACGCGTTGTACCGGCTGACCGGCGCCAGCGGCCGCGAGCAACTCGGCCTTGCGGCCGGACCTCCGGTACCCTCGAGTTACAACGATGTTCCCCGCGTGAACCTGCCGCATCCCGGCGACGGCAACGCTCTGGGCATCTACTCACAGCGGTACGACTATGACGACGCGGGCAACCTGCTGGCCGTGCGCCACACAGGCACCGATCCCGCGAATCCAGGCTGGACTCGCGCCTATAGCTACTCCGAAACAAGCCGCATCGAACCGGGCAAGTTCGGCAACCGGCTGACCAGCACCACAGTGAACGGCGCGGTACCGCTGGTGGAGCCCTACACCCACGACATCCACGGCAACATGACGTCGATGCCGCATCTGCCGGCGATGGAGTGGAGCTTCGACAACCACCTGCACATGACGCGCCGGCAGGCGATGGGTCCGGCGGATGCGGATGGCGTCACGCACGCAGGACAAAGGACCTTCTACTCGTACGGCGCAGGCGGCGAGCGGCTGCGCAAGACCAAGGTTTCCGCCGCGGGCGGTGTGATGCACGAGCGATTCTATCTGGGTCCGCTCGAGGTGTACCGCGAATACGACAATGCCGGTACAGTCACGCTGGAGCGCCACACTCTGCACGTTGGCGACGACCGGGGCCGCGTGGCGCTGGTGGAAACCAAAACCGTCGATGCGTCGAATCCCGGCGCGCCGCTGCCGTCGTTCGCCATTCGCTTTCAACTCGGCAACCATCTGGGAAGCGCGTCCCTCGAGCTGGATGATGCGGCGGCGGTGATCTCGTATGAGGAGTATTACCCGTACGGCAGCACGTCATATCAGGCGGGCCGCAACGCAGCAGAGACCAGCCTGAAGCGCTATCGCTTCGCAGGCATGGAGCGTGACGACGAGACCGGACTGTCGTGCCACGGCCTTCGCTACTACGCCACCTGGCTCGGGCGCTGGACCAGTGCGGACCCGATCGGCGTGAAGGGCGGACTCAACCAGTACTCCTACGGGGCACTGAATCCCGTCGCGCACACCGACAGCAGCGGCACGCAGCCCGACAACGGTTCGACCGCGGTTGGCATCACGATCGGTGGCGGTGGTCTCACGCTTGGACCGTTCTATGTGCCGCCCACCGGACCTGGATCCACGGCGGCAGCCACTCCCGGTAGTCCCTTCGTTGTTGGCTTCGGCCGGACCGGCCCGGGATTTCCGCGATACATGGACACGGCGGAGATCAATACCGGTCTGACTGCCATCAACATTCAGGACCGCATCAACATCCGCCTCGGCCTCGGCTCCCATTTCCCCTCCAGCTGGGCGATGGAAGATACCTTCGCCACTCCGGGCGGTGTTCGCGGCGGACTGTTCCCCATGTTCTCGGGCGTCATGGCGCAGGAAGCGCTGGAAGGCAACGCGGCCGGCGCCGTTCACTTCGACGCGCGCGGAATCGACATCACCCCGCCGCTGCCGCCCGCAGCGCCCCGCGTTCCCGGGGCGCCCCCGGACCTGAACGCCGCACCCGGCTTCTCTCCGGGCGACTACCACTCGTCTTCGGAGCTGAGGCAAGGCATCGCTACGCTCGCATCCACGGATGCCGGCGAGCGTGCCGTGGACATTTACATCCAGCACGAAGGCGGGCTGAGCATCATTCGTCGGGGTGCAAACGCCGTCGAAGGCGACCCGCTTCCGCCCCGTCTCGCGGACCGGATGCCGAACATCGTCAACCGTCCCACGCCGCCGCCGACTCCGCCGCCCCCCGCGGTAACGGGAGGTTCGCCAACAGGCTCGCCGAACGGGTCCACCGCGGGGGCACCAGGAGGTACTCCAGGCGGATCCTCCAACGGTTCGACCACGGGCACACCCGGCGGAAGCACCGGCGGACGGCCCGGAGGAAACACGGGAGGGAACCCTGGCGGAACCACAGGCGGGAGCCCTGGAAACGGTTCTGGCGGCAACGGACTCGGACCCATGCTTCGCTCCGGCACCACCGGACTGCTCGGCGGCATCGGCCGCGCGGTTCCCGGCATCGCGGAACTCGAAGCCAGCCTCATATCCCTGGGATGGTGGACGGCCGGCACGTCGACGTTCGCCAGTTGGTCAGCGCCGCTGATGGGCGCGGCCGAAGCGTTGCCCGTCGCGGCCGGCGCAGGAATCGGCGGCGCAGCAGCGGGGCTCGGTGCACGAGAACTGGCGCGCGCTGCAGGGGCGAGCGAGGAGACGTCGAACGCAATCGGGTTCGGCACAGCGGTTCTGGCGGGTGCAGCACTGGGTTCGTTTATTCCGGTGGTCGGGACTGCCGCGGGTGCAGTTATCGGGGGCCTGCTCGCAGGCGGTCTCTATCTGTTCAGCATTTGGTAAACGCATTGGGAGCCAGTTGGGAGAGGAGCGAATTATGAATCTGCAGGGACGCGATCTCAAACAGGACATGTCCGGCGCGGACGTGCGGCTGCTGCACTCCGAACTGGCGCAACTCGGCATCGCCATACCCGAAGCGGAATCCGGGCACGCCGTGTTCGGACCGGGTACGCGCGACGCGGTGATGCGATTCCAGAAAGCGAATAACCTGCCCTCCACAGGGGTGGTGGATCAGGCAACCGCACAGGCCATCAACCGAAGCGTCGCGGCGCAGGCAGCGCCGGTGTTCACGGTCTCCGGCAAGGTGTACGGAACGCGAAGCGCAGCGATGGCCGGCCTGCATCTCACCGTCGTTGACAAGAACGCCGGACCGGATGTGCCGCTCGCGCAGGGAACCACCGATGAGGGCGGCGCGTACACCATCACCTATTCCATCGCGCCCGTTCTCCGGGCGAAGAAGGCTGCACCCGATATCCAGGTGCTCGCCACCGCCGGCAACGCGACGGTCGCGTCTTCAGAGGTTCGGTACAACGCCGGCGCATCCGAACTACTCGATGTCGTGCTTCCGGATTCCGCCACCTCCGCCCTTGCGTCTGAGCATGAAACGCTGCTCACCGCCGTCGCTCGCCACTACGGCGGTTCCATCGCCGACCTTCAGGAGAACGACACGCGCTCCGACATTTCGTATCTCGCGAATAAGACCGGATGGGACGCGCGCGCCGTGGCCACTGCCTCGCTGGCCGATCAGTTCTCCCGCAAGCTGGCGCCGGATGTGGCTCCGCAGTGGTTCTATGCGCTGTTTCGGGCGGGACTCCCCTCCGCCGAGGACGCGCTGTTTCGAACCCGGCTCGAAGACCTCCGGCGCGTGTGGCAGAATGCGGCCAGTCAGGGTGTCATTCCTGCGAAGGCACTCGCCGATCTGCTCAAGGTGGAGGCCAAATTCCTGACGCTGGCTGCAAAGCAGACGCTTTCCGGCAAGCCCGCCGCCGGTGTTTCCTCCATGGGCGACCTGCTGAACGCAGCCGGCGTGTCCGACACCGTCCAGCAAACCAAATTCGCCTCGATCATCGCGTCCGGCCAGGACGATCCGGAGAAGTTGTGGACCGCCGTGAGCCAGGCTCTGGGAGCTCAGACAGCCGCTAAATTACAGGTACACGGCAAGCTCGCCGCCCTGACGGTGAACAACGCGCCACTCATTCGCGCGCTGTCAGCCAATCGAGACATCAAGGATCCCGTGGAGCTGGCTTCAGCCGGGTTCCACAAAGCCGACGCCTGGGAAGCCCTGCTCACCGACGCCGTGCCCGTGCCGGCTGAAATTCCGGGCGACACGCTGGAGACGCGGCGCAACAACTACGCCGCAGCCATGGCCGCACAGGTCCGCATCAGCTACCCCACCGCCAGCATGGCGCAGATGGTTCGTGGTGGCCAGCTAAAGGTGCCGGCTGCGCAGGGGGTCGCCGCGTTTCTCACTCAGCATCAGACGAAGTTCGAAATCGGTTCGCAGCCTGTGGAGCAGTACATCGCCCGCAACAAGATCCGCGTCGATGCAGACACCGTCGCCGGCGTAAAGGTGATGCAGCGGATGTACCAGGTCACCTCACGCGACGAGACGATGACCACGCTCCTGAACGAAGGCATCACCTCCGCGTACGCCATCGCGAAACAGGACAAGGAGGCGTTCGTCGCTGCCCATTCGAAATCACTCGGGATCGACGAAGCCACTCGTGTGTATGACCGCTCGACGGAGATCCGGAATGCAGCGCTGAACGTCGCCATCACGTACATGACAGCGCGCAACGGAGTCCCGCTGGGAGCGCTTCAGACGCCCGCTGCCGGTGCAGGCTCCGCAGAAGGGGGTCAGATTCTCCGGCCTCAGCCACTCGGACCGACCGCGGCGAACGCGTCGGACATCATTGCTTATCCCACGCTCGAGCAACTCTTCGGGTCCATGGACTTCTGCTCCTGCGATGAGTGCCGCTCCATCTTTTCACCAGCCGCCTACCTCGTTGACCTGTTGCAGTTCCTCGACAACGCCGCTGACGGAAAACGCAACGCGCAGGAGGTGCTCTTCGAGCGGCGGCCGGACATCCAGCACCTGCCGCTGACCTGCGAAAACACGAACACGCCCCTGCCCTACATCGACATCGTCAACGAGACGCTCGAGTATTACGTCGCCAACACCGTGCAGCCGCTGTCGCTTCGTGGCTTCAGCGGACACGACACCGGAGAGGTCCCCACGGAAGACCTGATGGCGAGCCCGCAGTACGTCATGGATTCGGCATACGACACTGTCCGGACGGCGATCTTCCCTGCTCCTCTGCCGTTCCACATGCCGCTCGAAAACATGCGCCGACTGTTCAAAGCCTTTGAAGTACCGCTCGAACACGCCATGGAGAGGCTTCGCAAAACCGACGTCGTGGAACGCGGAGCAAACCCGTATGGCTGGCGCGACATCCTGATGGAAGCAGCCGGCTTCTCGCGCGAAGAGTACGCGCTGCTCACAGATTCCTCCACCGGTCTGAAGGCGCTGTATGGCTTTGCCGCCGCGACCACCGACGCGCAGGTGGCAGACACGCTGTCCAACGCGAAGCAGTTCTGCCGCCGCGTGAACATCGCCTACGAAGAACTGGTGTCGCTGCTGGAAACGCATTTCGTCAACCCGAACAGCGATCTCGTGCCCCAGCTGCAGAGACTCGCTGTCCCGTTCTCCGCGCTCGCCGGTCTGCACAACGGCACCATCACCGACGCCCAGTTCGACGCTATGCTGCCGACGGGCGCAGCCACGCCCGACCCGGCAGAGTTCGGCGGCGACATCAAGGCCTGGGTCCGCAATAACGACAACTTTGCCCGCATCATGGGCATCATCGTGCTCGAAGATCCCACCGGCGCGCCCGCGGGCGGTTGCAACTTCGACCGATTCGAGATGCGCTACCCGACGCCGCCCGCCGGTCCCGGCGATAACTCTACGCGAATCGGCGAACCGGAATATATCCGCCTGTTGCGATTCGTTCGCGTGTGGCGCAAGACTGGCTGGACGATCGAGCAGACGGATGCAGCGCTGTGCGCGCTGTTCAACGCGGACCTGCGGCCGCTGGTACCCGCCGACGTCGCCACACTGGCAAACCTCGACGCCGACTTCGCGCGTTTCGTACCGCGACTCGGCAACGTAATGCGGACGATGGACGCACTGAAGCTCAACGTGAAGCGGGACCTCTATTCGCTGCTGGCCTGCTGGGGACCACTGCAGACGTTCGGCCCCGGCTCGCTCTACAGCAAGCTGTTCCTCAATCCCGCTGTACTACGCCAGGACCCTGCATTCGAAGGGGACGGATACGGGCACTTCCCGGGTAACGCTGCTGTGAAACTGGCCGACCATCGCGAGACTATTCGGGGCGCTCTCACGCTGACGGCCGAAGAGTACGACCGCATCTTCGACTCACTCGGCTTCGACAACAACACTCTGGCCAACGTGGCCAACCTCGCAGCCATCTACCGTCGCGGGTGGCTGGCGCGCAAGCTGCGGCTCAGCGTTCGCGAGCTCCTGCTGCTCTCCTCGCTCACCGGGCTCGATCCGTTCGCACCGCCGGACCCGCCCGCTTCGCCGATGCTGCGACTCGCGGCTTTGGTCAACGCCATGAAGGCGCAGGGACTGAAGTCCGCCGCCGCGTTGTACCTCATCTGGAACCAGGACCTGAGCGGCAAGTCCGTTCCCCCGGATTTGCTGATCGACGGCATGGTACAGTCGCTCCGCGCGGACTTCGATGCCGTTGACATGCAGTTCGCTGTTGTGGAGGATCCAGGCGGTGACATTGCCCGGACTCGCATGGCTCTGGTATATGGACAGGAGATTACCGACGCGCTGTTTTCGATGCTGGAGGGCAGCGTAGTTCTGACTGCGGCCTACGTACAGGCCGCGCCGGCGCTCGATCCCGCCATTACGGCCGCCGACCCGAACATCTCGTGGGACCGCTTCCGCAACGTGCTTTCACGCAAGGGCATTCTCGACACAACCACGCGCGATGCACTGAAGAACGTGGCGGGCGTGAGTCAGGCCTTCAAAGACGCGGTGGAAGCGTTGTACGGACGCGGTCGGGATATCGAAGACTCGTTCTTCTCGCGGCTGCCCGAACTGAAACCGCTGTACGATGCGTGGGTCGCCTCCGCCGGGACGCTGGAGCAGAAGCGAGCGACGTTTCTGGCCGCCTTCAGCCCGGAGCTCGCCCGTGTTCGAAAGAGTCAGCAGGCGCTGCAGCGCATGGCCACTGCGGCAGGTGTGGACGTATCGTTCGCTCAGGCGATCCTCGCTGCGGCGCGTGCCCCGCTTCCTCTGCACTCGGCGGCCGACGTAGCCAAACCCGCGCTCGTCGACGTGACGGCGGTCGGCGCGCAGGGTCACGGCGCACGATTCTATTTCCGCGATACCGCAACCGGCACCGTCGACGGTCATGCCGACGTCGTTCCCCGCCTGTCCTACTCCTCTACGAATCCACTGCCCGCGAACCCCGCGCCCGGCAGCGCGATCTCTGTCGTGCTGGAAGGGCGTATCGAGGCTCCCGAATCCGGCTTCTTCAACCTCGTCATCACCGCGGAGCCCGGTTCCACCGTTTCGCTGAGCCTGGCCGGACAGGCGCAGCCGCTGGTTCAACTCGGCCCGGTGTGGCGAAACGCGAATGCACTCGAGCTCAAAGCAGGCCGGCTGTACGACATCGTAGTGACTGTCGAGAAGGTCGTGAGCACGCTCGACGTCTCGTGGGAGAGCCCCCGGCGATCGCGCGAAACGATTCCACCGCGATACCTTTATCCACCCTCGTTGTTCGCCCCGTTCCGGGATGTCTTCGTGCGCTTCCTGAAGGCCGCCTCGCTCGCGTCCGCCCTGAAGCTGACCGGGAATGAACTGGCGTTTCTTGCCTCGTCAGGCTGGCTGAACACGCTGGCTGTGTCTGCTCCTCCTGCGGCTGCTGACGCAGCGGCGCTTCTGGACAAGCTCGAAGATCTGCTCGACTTCGCACGCATTCGCAAGGAGGTGTCGCCCGACGATGAGCAGTTGCTCGCCATCCTGACCGCCCCCGCCGCTGCCACTTCGAGGCGCGACAGCCTGCTGTTCACTCTCACGCACTGGGACACGGCGTCGCTGGACACCCTGCTCACGCACTTCGGCTCAACCATCGCCGGGCTGTCCGACCTCCGGCTGTTTCGCCGCGTGTTCGACGCCTTCCAGGTAATCCAGCAGTTGGGCGTTCCCGCACAGGCCGCGATCGCGGCAGTCACCAATGCCCCCGATGGCAACCTCGTGCGCAGTTTCTCCGCCGCATTGCGGGCGCGCTACGAAGAATCCAGTTGGCGCGATGTGGTGAAGCCGGTCAACGACACGATGAGGTCCCTGCAGCGCGACGCGCTGGTGACCTACATCCTCCACCAAATGCGCAGCGTCCCCGCCACAGCTCACATCGATAAACCCGACAAGCTGTTCGAGTACTTCCTGATGGACGTCGAGATGGAGCCGTGCATGCAGACGTCGCGCATACGCCACGCTCTCTCCACTGTGCAGCTATTTGCCGAGCGTTGCCTGATGAACCTCGAGGCAGAAGTCTCGCAGGGCAGCATCAACGCACGCAGATGGGCCTGGATGAAGCGCTTCCGCGTCTGGCAGGTACCCCGCAAACTGTTCGTCCATCCCGAGAACTGGATGGAGACGGAACTGCGAGACGACAAAACGGCGTTCTTCAAAGAAATCGAAAGCCAACTGCTGCAAAGCGACATCGACGAGGACACCGCCGCATCCGCGCTGCGTACGTACCTGAGCCGACTCGAAGAGGTTGCGCGGCTGGAACCTTGCGGCATGCACTACGTGGAGCCGACCGCTACCACGGACGACGTGATGCACGTGGTCGCCCGCACGCAGGGTGCGCACCGCAAGTACTTCTACCGCCGCTACGAGCATGGCGTGTGGACAGCCTGGGAGCCCGTGAAGATCGACATCGCCGATAACCCTGCCGTCCCCGTGCTGTGGCAGGACCGGCTCCTTCTGTTCCACACCCGCATCATCACCAAAGGGCCGGACAGCACGGGCCGCCCTGCGGCGGGCAAGAGTCTGACCAGCATGACCACCTCAGACATCCCGGGAACGCCAGCGCACAGACAATACGCGGTTCTGTGCTGGAGCGAGTACCACAACAAGACATGGCAGCCGGTGAAAACATCCGATCTCGAATTGCCCGCCCAGATCGACGAAGGCAATCTGGCGTATCTGCTCACCTCAGGCCAGATCGAATGGAAGTTTCTCGCCGGGAATCGGCCTCTGAAGGTCATCTTCGATACGCCGAACACCGCCGCCTACGTCATGCACGACACGCACGGATCACCGGCAGCGGACTACTCCATTCTGCCGCCCAAACCGCCGCGCCGCAGACTCATGGGGCCGAATCAGGACTTCGACATCGCTTATCGAACGCAATACGGACAGTGGCTCGACCGGGCCATCTTGTCGGCCGATGTTCCACCTTCGATTACGGAGCCGCTGCATGAGCTGAACGATACCTGGAACGCGCCGTTCTTCTTTGCCGACAATCGCCACGTGTTCCTGGTCAGTTCCAGCTCCTGGTACCGGCCGTTGTGGGACTTCGTCGGCTATGGAGTCAATTTCGGGCCTTACCTGACGGCGCCTGCCGTCATTCCGCCTCTGGTCATCGAGAAGCCGCCGATCGGACCGCCGAAGCCGTGGGACAAAGTCACCGTCGATACGGGACGGGCCGTTGACCCCGCTCCGCTGCAACGCTACATCACAGAAGACGCGTACATTCGCAAGGCCATCGGCACCACGGGGAATGTGAACTTCAACGGCACCCTCGTGGGACCGTCCGGCAAGTTGGGCAAGACGGGCAACATCGCGTAACGAGGACAGGAGAACCGACATGGCGATTTCAGTCGTAGGGAAGACCGTTGCGAACTATCATGACGCCGACCTCGTCTACCACCAGAGCATCAGCGTTTTCGAGTGGCTCACCAGCTTCCAGTACACATTCCACAACTACTTCCATCCTTTCGTTGGCGAGATTGCCGCGAAGCTGAACAAGGAATCCGTTCCGGGCATCATGAACCCGGTTTGGCAGGACGGGCTCAAACAGAACTTCTTCGATGCGGTCTACCATCCGGAGAACAGCCGGTCCGTTTCGGTGCAGTCCTTTCCCAAAGAGATGGACTTCAGCGTTCACGGACCCTACGCCGTCTACAACTGGGAGCTCTTCTACCACGTCCCGCTGACCATCGCCGTGCACCTGAGCAAGACGCGCCGCTATGCTGAAGCCCAGCGCTGGTTCCACTACATTTTCGATCCGACATCGAACGATCGTTCCGTGCCCGCGCCGCAGCGCTTCTGGAAGCTGTTGCCCTTCCGCCAGGAAGCCGATCCGCACCCCATCGACTATCTGCTCACGCTGCTCAGCAAACAGCCATCTGAGCTGTCGGCTGCCGATCAGGCTCTGCGTGCGGACACGCTCAACGGATACCGCGCCATCCTCGACAATCCCTTCCAGCCGTGGGCTGTCGCGCGGACCCGCCATCTGGCATATCAGTACTGCGTTGTCATGAAGTATCTCGACAACCTCGTCGCCTGGGGTGACGACCTGTTCCAGCAGGACACGCTCGAGTCGATCAACGAGGCGACTCAGGTGTACGTGCTCGCGTCCAACATCCTTGGGCCGAAACCGCAACGGGTGCCGCAAACCGGGACAGTCCAGCCGAAGACCTTCGCTCAACTCAAGGCCGCCGGACTCGACGCGATGGGCAACGCACTGGTGAACCTCGAAAGCCAGTTCCCGTTCAACTTCGGCACCGGATCCGGTTCCACGGGCGGCGACTCCTCTTCCTCACTTCTCGGCATGGGGCAGACCCTCTACTTTTGCATCCCGCGCAACGACAAACTGCTCGGGTACTGGGAGACCGCCGCCGACCGGCTTTACAAGATTCGTCACTGCATGAACATTCAGGGCGTGGTGCGGCCACTCGCGCTGTACGACCCGCCCATCGACCCCGGCATGATGGTCAGAGCGGCCGCCGCGGGGCTCGATATCAACAGCATCGTCAGCGGTCTGAACCAGCCCCTCGGACCAGTGCGCGCACTGCCGATGATCCAGCGCGCGCTCGAACTGTGCGCCGAACTGCGCTCCTTCGGCGCGGCTCTCCTTCAGGCGTATGAACGCGGCGATGCGGAACGGCTCGCCGTCATGCGGCAGGGCCACGAGGTCGCCATTCAGCAGAAGAATCTGCAACTGCGGGCCATGCAGATTCGAACGGCGCAGGAGTCGACGAACTCCCTGCTTACCACTCGTTCGCTTGCGCTGCAGAAGTTGAACTACTACCAGCGGCTGCTCGGCTTCAAGGACGATCCGAACAAAAAGGACTTCACGGCCGAACAGTTGAAAGCTTCGCGCGACACCTGGACGAGCCTCACCGGCGACAACTTCGATGAAATCTACAGCAACCTCGTCGGGCAGTATGATGTGGCGCTGACGGACAAGGCTTTGCCGGACTTCGCTCCGGCGGAAGCCAGCGCTCCGGGGGCGATATCCGGTTTCTCCGGTACCGGTCAGGTCTTCCTGTCCAAAAACGAAGACACGGAATTGAACACGCACCTGCCGCTGGTCCGCGATGCGCGCCTGCTGGCTTCGGCTGCCAACACCGTCGCCGCCGCCCTGACGCCGATCCCGAGCATCAACGTCAATGCGCACTTCTGGGGCCTTGGGGCATCATCGGAAGTGACGCGCGGCGAGAAGATCGCAGCCATCAGTAAGTTCGTTGGCGAAATCGCCAACATCATCGGCAACTGGGAGAAGGACCAGGCCGATATGACCAGCAAATATGCCGGATATGAGCGCCGAGCCGACAGCTGGCTGCAGGAGTACAACGCCGCGGCGCTCGAACTGAAGCAGAATGGCCGTCAAATCCTGACGTCGCTGCTCTCCGAGCAGATTGCCCGCCGCGAGTACGAATCCACGAACCAGGCTCTAACCAATGCGAACGAAGCGAACACGGAGTTACAGAGTAAGTTCACGAAGGAGGCTCTGCACCTCTGGATGCAGGGCGAGCTGTCCCGCACTTACTACGACTACTACCGCTTCGTCTTCGATTTCGCCCGACGCTCGCAACTGACCCTACAGCGGGAACTGATGAGACCCGAAATCGACTCTCAGGGGTTCGTCAAGTTCAACTACTGGGACGCGGGCCGGCAGGGTTTGCTCGCGGGCGAGGGGCTGCACGCCGATCTGAAGCGGATGGAGATCGCGTACCACGACAACAACAAGCGCGAGTTGGAGATGGTGAAGCACGTATCGCTCCGCCAGCTCGATCCAGTGCAGCTGCTGGCGTTGCGTGCGACGGGCTCCTGCACGGTAGAAGTTCCCGAATGGCTGTTCGACCGCGACTGCCCGGGTCAGTACATGCGACGCATCAAGTCACTGGCCCTGTCCATCCCTTCGGTGACCGGGCCGTACACATCGGTGAACTGCAAGCTCACGCTGCTGAGGAGCAGCATCCGGAAATCGCCGATTCTGAAGGACGGCGACTACGCCCGCCAGGGTGTGGAAGACGACCGCTTCATCGACTACCCCGGCGGAGCCCAGTCAGTGGTCACCAGCAGCGCCAACAACGACAGCGGCCTCTTCGAGACCAATCTGCACGACGACCGCTTCCTGCCGTTCGAAGGCGCCGGTGTCATCAGCACCTGGAAGCTGGAGTTGCCTAGCTCATACCGCGCATTTGACTACACCACCATCGCCGATGCCCTAGTGCATTTCCGGTTCACCGCCCGTCTCGGCGTGAATCCGGATGCGGTGAAAACCGCGCTCGACGATATCTT
>DASWCA010000429.1:0-14110 GCA_036390355.1 Acidobacteriaceae bacterium | reverse complement strand
AGAAAGCCAAACCCCAGCCCTTCAGCGACCTTGCGGAAATCATTCGGTGGCACCAGCCGCATGATTGAACTCAACTCCTTCAATGTCACAAAAGGCGAGGGCGAAACGCTCGCCGCCCCTTCCTTTGGTAACTGCAAAAGGGCGGCAAGAATCCCATTAGACAGGCAGAGGCCCCGGAGGTTCTTCAACGCCTTGGCAAGGTCCACATACTCGAAAACCAACGCCGCGTAGACCATGTGGACAGGCCGCAGCGCGGGGATATCACCCTCAATGTCGGCGCAATACAGTTCTAGGCCGATCACTCGACCAGCATAGCGCGCCTTAGCTCTGTGATGTATGTGGGGTTTATATCGAGACCGACAAGGCGCGTAAGGCCTGTCTTGGCCGCTTCTTCAAAGCCATTGCCCCCTGCACAGCCGATGAGTGCCGCCGAGGTTGGAGCGTAGGTCTTTAGTAGCTCTTCGAACTCGTTCGCGAGCATCTTGGCTTGCCCCACGTCCGGCATTGCCATGTGGCCTTCATAGTCTTCCAAGGGGATAGTCAGCCACGGGTTATTCATTGTGTCTTCCACGGTTTTAGGATACGGGATAGCTCCTATGGCGTTGAAGGGCAAGTCAGGATCGGTAATGATAAGTCTTAGTGCAAAGTCGGCTTGTGATAAGTGACCATGCGACACGACTCGGCGCGCCAGCGGTGGCCTCAGCGGCTGAAGCCGCGTCCAGGGTTACGGCACGGCTGAAGCCGTGCCCTTAAGCGAGACGGACCCTTTCTATGTCCTCGGAAGGCCGCTGTTACTCCGCAAGGCCAATACGGAGATTCTGACTCTTCGAGTCAGAATGACGACGCAGAGGATTGCGCGGCATGACAAGCTCTCGGGTGGGGAACGCCCTCAGTACTTCGCCATCTCCAGCATCGCCTTATACAGATCCTCGGGCTGCGGCAGAATCGCATCTTCCAACAGCGGCTGATACGCGACGAAGGTGTCCATCGCGGCGACGCGGCGCACCGGCGCGTCGAGGGAGTCGAAGAGCTCCTCGCCGATTCGGGCGGCGATTTCCGCGCCGTAGCCCCAGCTTTGCATGTCCTCGTGGGCCACGATGACCTTGCTGGTCTTGCGGACCGACTCGGCAATGGTGTCCCAGTCGTACGGACTCAGCGTGCGCAGGTCGATCAGTTCGACGTCGATCCCTGTCTCGCGATGCAGTTTCTCCGCCGCCTGCAATCCGCGCGGAACCAGCGCCCCGTACGTGACCAGTGTCAGGTCCTTGCCAGCACGCACCACCTTCGCCTTGCCAAACGGGATCGCATACTCCGGCCCCGGATACATCCCGCGCCCAAAGGTCTCCCGGTAGAGCCGTTTGTGCTCGAGAAACAGCACCGGATCGTCGCACCGGATCGCGGTCCGCAGCAGTCCCATCGCATCCAGCGCGTTCGACGGCATCACCACGTGCACCCCGGGCGTATGCGTAAAGATGCTCTCGCCCGACTGCGAATGGTAGATCGAGCCGCCGGTGAGGTAGCCGCCAATCGGCACGCGAACCACCAGCGGGCAGCTCCACTGGCCGTTCGAGCGCCAGCGCACCAGCGGCAGTTCGTTACGCATCTGGTGCATCGCCGGCCAGATGTAGTCGAAGAACTGAATCTCCACGATCGGCTTTAGCCCGCGGACCGCCATGCCAATTGCGCGGCCCATGATGTTCGCCTCGGCCAGCGGCGAATTCCAGCAGCGGGCTGATCCAAATTCAGTCTGGAGGCCGGATGTCAATTTAAAGACGCCGCCCTTGCCTTTGATCTTCCCCGCCCGCAGCGGCTCATCCCGCGTCGCGTCGGCCACATCTTCGCCAAATACCACGATGCGCTCGTCGCGGCGCATCTCGTCCTTCAGGCAGAGATTGATCAACTCCGCCATGGTGCGTTCAGCCGGGTCCGCGGTCTTCGCTTTCTCGGTAAAATACCGCGCATCGGCAGGCTTCAAATCCTCCGAATACTGATGCAGCAAAATTGCTTCCCGCGATGCAACCGGCAACACGGCTTGCATCGCCCGGTCGGCCGCGCGCTGTACTTCTTCATCAACCTTTTGCTCCAGCCGGTTGATCCCCTCAGCGTCGAGAATCCCTTCGCGCAGCAGCCACATCTGCATCCGCGCCAGCGGATCGCGCGCCGCCTCCGACTGCACCTCCGCCTCGCTCCTGTACTGACGCTCATCGTCGCTCAGCGAATGCGAATAGGGCCGCACCACATGGCCATGCACAAGCGCCGGCCCGCGGCCCGAGCGCGCATACGCCACCGCCTCCTTCATCGCCGCATAGCACGCCAGCGGCTCCGTCCCATCCACCTCCGCAAAATGAAAGTTCGGGAAGTTCGCAATCAGCCGCGAAATATTTCCACCGGGAGTATTGACCTCCACGGGCGTCGAAATTGCGTACTCGTTGTCCTCGACCACATACACCACGGGCAGCTTCGCATTGCTCGCTGTGTTCAGCGACTCCCAGAACTCGCCCTGGCTCGTCGACCCCTCCCCGATCGACACATACACAACCTCATCGCCGTGGAAGGAAACATCCTTGAAGTCGCGATAGTCGCCCCAGCCCTCTTCCGGCTTCTTCGCTGCTGCTTCGGGATGCCGCGAAAAATATCGCCCGGCCTCCGCGCACCCGACCGCATGCAGACACTGCGTCGCGGTCGCCGAACTCGGAGTAACAATATGGAGCTTCCTGCTCGACCAGTGCGACGGCATCTGCCGCCCGCCACTCGCCTGATCGTCCGCCGCACCTACCGCCTGCAGCAACTGCTCCTCGACTGTATTGCCCAGGGTCAGGCAAAGCGCGCGGTCGCGATAGTAGGGAAAGAACCAGTCGTATCCTGGACGCAGCGCCATTCCTGCCGCCACCAGCAGCGCCTCATGCCCGGCGCACGATATCTGGAAAAATATCTTCTGCTGCCGCTTGAGCACGATCTCGCGGTCATCCGTCCGCCGCGAGAGATACATCAGCCGGTAAAACTCCACCAACTGCTCGCTGGTCATCGCCAATCCTGCCGCGCCAACCGCCGCACTGGCCGCGCTCACACCCGCCGGCTTCCGCACCTCAACGCCCGAACCATTGCGACGTGCCATGACCTTGTCCTCAACGGCCACATTCCTGCCGCCGTCAAGATTCTACCCCGTCGCAGTCTCAATTGGGGTGTCGCCGGACACGGCGAGATTGAGCCAGATTCGTTGACAACCATCTCCCCAAACATGAAACTCCTAGACAAGTTCCCATCATCGATCCAGTTGCTCAGGAGAACCTCGTGCAGAGCGCACCCTTCGTATCCTCCATCCTTCTCGCTACGGCGATTGCCCTCCCTTTCCAGCACCTCCGCGCTCAATTGGCACAGCCGGCCGAGCCTGTGGACAAGTACCTCTACCTCGAAGATGTCTCAAGCCCCAGGGCGCTGGCATGGGTGAAGGATGAAGACGCCCGCACCGCCAAGGTGATGGAGGCCGACCCACACTTCGCGCCCTACGTTGCCGAAGCGCTCAAGATTGCCGAAGACCCGAATCGTCTCGCCGACCCGGATCAACGCGGCGATGAAATCTACAATTTCTGGCGCGACGCACAGCACGTCCACGGCATCTACCGCAAAACCTCACTCGCCGACTACCTGAAGCCCGATCCCAACTGGCATACCGTCCTCGACCTGGATGTCCTGTCGAAACAGGACAACACAAGCTGGGTCGAGAAGGACCTCAAGTGCCTCTACCCGGGCGATCGCCTTTGCCTCGTCACCCTGTCGGCAGGCGGCGAAGATGCCGACACCCTGCGTGAATTCGACCTGAAGACCGGCCAGTTCGTGGCGGGCGGATTCGTGCTGCCGCGGTCAAAACAGGATGTGGTGTGGCGCGACGCAAACACGCTCTACGTAGCCCGCGACTGGGGTCCGGGCACCATGACGAAATCCGGGTATCCGTTCGTGGTTAAAGAATGGAAGCGTGGGACGCCGCTCGAGTCCGCAAAGGAAATCTATCGCGGGAAAGAGTCGGACATCGAGGCGGCGGCCGCCACGCTGAACGACGCGCAGGGGGACACGCTCACGCTGTTCGAGCGCGGCATCGACTTCTTCTCGCGTGAGCGCGAGGTCCTAACTGCCGGCGGGCCAAAGCTGCTCGCAGTTCCCGGTAAGAGCCAAGTCTCCGGCCTCCTCGCGGGCCGCGTGCTGGTCACCATTGACGAGGACTGGACACCTGCCGGCCAGACAAAGACTTTCCACCAGGGTTCATTGCTCTCGATGAATCTGAAAGACGTTCTTGCCGATCCGGCCCACCTCAGGCCTTCGGTCGTCTTCGAGCCGACGGCGGAGGAGTTCCTGGTGAAGTCGCCCACCGGTGGCGACTCCACCGCCTTCACCCGCAGCCACCTGCTGCTGACCACGTTGAACCATGTGCAAGGACGCGCCTACGTCTATACCCCGACCGCTTCCGGCTGGACCCGGACCTCGCTGCCCGTGCCCCAGAACGTTTCGGTCGACATTGCCGACGCGAGCAGCACGACTGAAACCTTCTTTCTGACGATTGAAGGCTTCCTTACTCCGCCGTCTCTCTTTGCCGGCGATGCGAAGGTTGGCTCGCTGACCCTTGCGCATAGCGAGCCGGCGCTGTTCGATGCGTCGAACGATGTGGTCGAGCAGCTCGACGCCATATCCAAAGACGGCACCAAGGTTCCGTACTTTGTCGTTCATTCGAAGGCGATGAAGTACGACAGGTCGAACCCCACGCTGCTCACGGCATACGGCGGCTTCCAGGTGTCTCGCACGCCGAACTACTCCGCGTACGCCGGCAAGCTGTGGCTGGAGCATGGCGGCGTCTTCGTGCTGGCAAATATCCGCGGCGGCGGGGAGTTCGGTCCGGCGTGGCACGAGGCCGGCCTCAAGATGCACCGTCAGCTCGTCTTCGATGATTTTGCCGCGGTGGGCGAAGACCTCATCGCCCGCAAGATCACGTCGAGCAAACACCTCGGCATCCAGGGCGGCTCCAACGGAGGCCTGCTGATGGGCGTCGAGATGACCCAGCACCCGGCTCTCTGGGGCGCCATCGTCATCCAGGTGCCGCTGCTCGACATGCTGCGCTTCGAGCAGATCGCCGCGGGCGCGTCATGGGTCGGCGAATACGGTTCCGTCTCGATTCCCGATCAGCGCGCCTTCCTCGCCGGCATCAGCCCCTACAACCAACTCAAGCCGGGCGTGAAGTATCCCGTTCCGCTCATCTTTACCACTACCAAGGACGACCGCGTCGGTCCCCAGCACGCGCGCAAGTTCGCCGCGAAGATGGAGGAGTACAACCAGCCGTTCTTCTACGACGAGATCATCGAAGGCGGCCATGGCGCCGGCGCGAATCTGAAAGAGGAAGCACGCACCCGCGCGGAAATGTATGTCTATCTCACCCGCGAACTGATGACGCCATAGACAGCCGCCACGTCCTCGTGCACCCGCTCACACAACTCGTCCGGTGCGAGCACACACGCTCGCGGACCGTATCCAAGCGCAACAAATTGCGCCTGAGTAAGGCTTTCGAAATCGACATCGACGATCAGCCAATCGCCCGGAAATCCGCCTGCGCGCGACGCGTCCTTGGCAGGCGAAAACTGACACCAGCCACGCAATGACGCAGCGGCTTCAGGAGCCAGCGCAAGCGTGGCGGGGTACTGTTCTCGCTGGCGGGTGAGTTCCGCGGTTGAGCTCTTCCAGTACGCAGCAAGATTGAAGTTTGCCGGCCGCTTGAAGGTCATCGCCAGGGCAACCACATCCGACATGCGCGAAAGCCGATAGCTGCGCAGCCCCGCCGGAGCTCGCGCCACCAGATACCACACCGTCTGCTTGCACACCACGCCGAACGGATCGACGGTACGTGGCCCAACATCACCATCCGCGCGCCTGTACAGGAAACTGAGTTTCACATCGCGCGCAACGGCGTCCTGCACAACCGGCAGCATCGAGAGATCCTCCGACGAGGGCCGCCAGCCAGTGGGATCGATGTGCAAGCGAGCACGAATCGACGCAGCCTGGTCGCGCAAGCTGCTGGGCAGCGCGGCCATCAGCTTGCCGAAGGCTCGCTCTGCCGCGGCAGCCAGTTTGGGATCGCCCAGCGCGCTTGGCTGAACCATCAGCAGCCCGCGGAGTTCAGCCTCGTCCAGCCCCGGAACCTTTGTGCGCCAGCCCTTCGCGAGTTCCCAGCCGCCCTGTGCGCCACGCAACGCGAAGATCGGAACTCCGGCCTCGCTGAGCGCCTCCATATCCCGGTGCGCGGTGCGTTCGGATATCTCAAGCCGCTCCGCCAGCTCACGACTCGAGAGCCGGCCATGAGCCTGCAGCAGCATCAGCGCGGAGAGCAGTCGAGTTGACTTCATGTCGCCTCTTTTCGCCTTGTCATCCCCGAAGGGATCCACTTATGTTTTTAGTTTATTTTTCAATTATGACAGAGAATGTCATATATAGATTTTTACACTTCTTCCTATGAGACCGAGGTCTCCCAAAGAGAGGTGTTTGCCATGCTATTGAAGAGATTCTTCCTGGAGCAGTTGGAGCGTGAGGCAATCGCCTCTCGCAAGGTAGTCGAACGCGTCCCCGAGGGACAAAACACGTGGAAGCCACACGAGCGGTCGATGGAGCTCGGATACCTGACTTCCCTGGTCGCTACGATGCCGGGTTGGCCCGCGTTCATGATTGAGCGCGATGAGCTCGACCTCAACGATCCGTCGGGCACATTCCGCACCAAGGCCGTCGAGAGCCGCGCCGAGTTGTTGCGTTTGCTCGACGAAGGGCTGGAGAACTCGCGCAGAGCTCTCGCGAACACCAACGAGGCGCACCTGATGGGCTGCTGGCGCCTGACCATGGGCGACCAGGTCCTTACCCAGGGCCCACGCTACACGATGATCGCCGATGGCGCACTGAGCCATCTCGCGCACCATCGTGGACAACTGACCGTGTACCTGCGCCTGAACGAAGCCAAGGTGCCGGCGATCTATGGTCCCAGCGCCGACGAGTGGCACTAGCCCCTGCGCCTCAACCCAAGACTCAGTCGCCGGGTGCTCGCGAAGTACCCGGCAGCTTCACCGTCAGCTTTCACCGCCGGACACTCATTCATCTTCGAGTATCGAGTAGATGTCCCTTTTTCCGTGGAGCACTCGCACGACGCGAATGACGCCCTTCGCGACGAGGTAGTACACACGGATCTCCGGGAATCCTTTCACTTGCCAGGACCGTAAACCCGCCAACCGAGCGTTTCCCACTGTCCTGGGAGCGCCAATCTCCGGGTCTTTGCACAGCTGAGCAATTGCTGCCTGAACCGCTGGGATAAATCTCTTTGCTGCGGGGCCAGCGTCCTTTTCGATGAGGTAATACTTGTACTGTCTGAGAATGTCGTTGCGTGCATGGGTTCGAATGACAAACTTCACTATGCCGCACGCTTTCTTCGCGAGTTCTTCTTCCCGGCTAGAATCCGCGCCGCATCGGCTTTCAACTCCTGCCAGAATTCGGGCGTCAGTCTAATGTCCTCACCCGAAGTCAGCCCATCCAGCAACAGCGTCTCTAGCCTGGCGTCCGCCTCTTTTGCCTGTTGCGCACGCAACAGCCCACGGACATACTCGCTGACATTTCCGTAGCCCTTCGTCTGCACTTCCACGTTGATGAACTCTTTCAGTGATTCCGGCAAAGAAATAGTGACAGTCGTCATTGAATGCCCCTCCACAGGCAGTATAGCAACTGTTCTTATCTAATAAGATGGTAAACGCCTCTACTTCTTCACCACCTTCACTACCAGGTATGTTATCTGTGTCCCCGGCGCGACGAAGAACTGGTGCGGCACTCCGGCCGGAATCTCAATCACGTCGCCCGGTCCAACCTCTTGCTTCACTCCACCCTTGATCCCCGAACCCTGAATCTCATTCGGCGCTGTGTCCTTCGGATCGATGACCTCGCTCGGTTGTTCCATTCACCCCGGCTGGCACACTCGTAACGGGACGAATGTAACGCGGCAGTGCCGTCTACACCGTCTCACCTCTCTCGCAAAGGGCCGATGCACATAGCAGCGCGCGTTCACGCCAAGCGCGCGGTTCCGAGGCCTGCCATCTTCTCCCCGAGCCACCCTAATGCAGCCAACACTCCCAACCGTGCCCGCCGCCTGTTCTGTATGCTCGGCAAGATCCTCGCTCTCGCCGCCGCGCTCACCGCTTTCCTCCACACCCCAGCTCAACAACCCGTCAGCCCCTTCGGGACCGCAGTCCCTCATCGCTATCTGGTCGCCTATCGCAGCGGTTTCATTCCGAGCGACGCGGAAGCTCACGCCCACATCGCCGGAGCACACATCCTCCGCAGCCACCAGCCCTACGGCATCGCCGTAGTCGAAACCAGCTCCGGCGAAGACGACACCGCCACCATCGCCGCTCTGCGCGCGCAGCCCGGCGTCGAAATCGTCGTTCACGACCGAATCCTCTCCACCCACGCCATCATTCTGCGCCCGGTCCTGCCAGCGACCATCGGTGTAACCATCGGCGCTCCGCCCACTCCGGCGCCGGTCGCCACACCGCCCGCCGTCGTTCCGTTTGATACTTACTACACCGCGACTCCGCAAGGCTGGGCCGTCGTCCAGTCCGGCGGATTCGGCGCCTCAATCCCCGGAGGCCCAACCCACGGCCCCTGGGACAAGACCCTCGGCACCGGCGTGCGCATCGCCATCCTCGATAGCGGCGTAGATCGGAACCATCCCGACATCGCACCAAACCTCGCCTTCAACTTCTCCGAGATTGACCAATCTCCCATCTCCGGTCTGCCCAGTCCCTGCGACGATGGCAGCCCGCAGGACCAGGAAGGCCACGGAACCTGGGTCACCTCGCTCGCCGCCGGAGCCATGGGCCCGGGCAGCGGACTGCTCATCGGCGTCGCCCCCGCCGCCACCCTGCTCAACATCAAGGTGCTCGAGCGCCTGCCTGACCCAGCTAGCACCGCGCCCGACGTTGCCTCGCAATGCGCAACCGGCCAGGCGGGCGGACTGCTCAGTTGGGTGATCGAAGGCATCGAAGAGGCCACTTCACAGCACGCTGATGTTATCAATCTCTCGCTGGGCACTCTCGTCGATCTCAACACCGGCGAAGGCGCGGGCCTCAAAACGATCTTCGACCGCGTCACTCACGCTGCCGCCGACGCAGGAGCTGTCGTCATTGCCTCCGCGGGAAACGATGGCGTCAATCTGACCAATCCCCGGTACATCGAACTTCCCGCACAGGCCCGCGACGTCCTCGCCATCGTCGCGTCTACCAATCCCGCTTGCGCGGAAAATCTCACTCCCGGAGTAGTCTGCGTTCCCGGCCCCATCACCCTTCCCTACTACAGCAACTTCGGCGCGCCGCTCAACGCGATCGCCGCGCCCGGCGGCAGCTACCCTGACGGCCCCGATACCGCAGTCAGCGGGTGGATCCGCGGAGCCTGCTCCAACGGCATCCCCATGACTGTCGACGGTCCTCCGGTCGATGGCGCACACAGCTTCGGCTGCTTCAATTTGGGGCATACACCCTACGTTCAGGCCATGGGTACCAGCGCCTCGGCTGGGCTCGCCGCCGGAGCCGCCGCACTTCTCCGCGCCGCCAATCCATCCTGGACACCCGCCCAGATTATTTACGCGATGCGCGCCTCAGCGATCCCCACATCCACCCTGCCAGCCGCGCCCATCCTCAATCTCGCCGCATTGATGTAAGTAAAACGGTTGTTAGTTGTTAGTTGTTAGTTGCAACCGCCCTCAACCAACAACTAATAACCAGCAACCAGCAACTTCCTAGCTGCCCTTCATCTTTTCTTTCACGCTGCGCGCCAGCTTCTCAATCTCATCCGCTTTTCGAACCACATCCAGCGACAGCTTGTCCTTATTCGACTTGTCCACCTGCGACTTCAACTCGTTCGCCAGCGCCACCAGCCGCTCCGTATCCGCCACCAATTTCTTCTGCCGGTCCTGGTTTCTGAGCTTCGCCTGTTCCTGCTCCATCTGCGGGTTCGGCGAGACATCCGTCGTCATCGGCACCATCACCGACGACGGCGAATTTGTAGTCATCGGTCGCGAACTGGTTCCGGTCCCGCCGGTTCCGGTTCCGCTTCCGCTCCTGCTGCCCTGCCCGGTTCCCTGGCTGCCAGTCTGCTGGCTGCCGTCTATTCCGCCAGTCTGCATGCTCCCCAGACCGCTTCCCTGCTGACCCCATCCCGCAGTCGCTGGAAGGAGCACTAATCCACTGGTCACCGCCAAAACCGCAACGCTCCGAAGAACTCTCATCTTTCACCCTCCTTCGCCGTTTGGCGGCGAACTCGATCGCATTCGTTCCGTCAACAGCAGCTAAAAATCCCCGCATCCAACCGACCAGAAGAGAGATACTTGTCCTGACGGCCAAAAGAGCCGGCAAAACATACGGAGACCTCACCATAATGTTCCTTTTCATCCTCCCCGCGCAAGACGAAACCAATTTTCGCGACGTCCTGCGAGATTGGCACCACGACACCCTGGCCTTCGTTCACAACGATTTGCCGCGAATGATCGTTATCCTGCTTATCGCATTTGTCCTCGTGCGCGTCGTAGGCTTTTTCGTCAACCGCATGCGCCGCCTGGCCGACACGCACATCGAACATCCCCAACGGGCCAACGAGCTCCGCACCCTGGCCGCTATCCTCCGTGCCACCGCCTATGGCGTCATCGGTTTCATCGTCCTGCTCCACATCCTGTCCGTCCTGGGGATCAACCTCACCCCGCTGATCGCCTCCGCCGGCGTCGTTGGAGTCGGCATAGGTCTCGGCGCCCAGTCCCTTTTCAAGGACATGCTCAACGGAATCTTCATTCTCATCGAGAACCAGTTCAACGTCGGCGATACGGTCAAGCTCGCCTCGCTTACTGGCACGGTGGTAAACCTCAGCCTTCGGCTCACGACCCTGCGCGACGCCGACGGCACCCTCTACTTCGTCCCAAACTCGCAGATCGCAACCGTCTCGAACCTCTCCCGCGACTTCGCTGTCGCCTCCCTCACCCTTACCGTCGACGCGGCTGCCGATCCCGACAAAGTCCTCCGCATCCTCCGCTCTACTGCGCTCGGCGTCCGCAACGATCCCGCCTTCAAGAATGTGGCCGAGGCCGATCCGGATGTTCCCGGAGTAGATTCCATCGCCGGCCGTATCGTTACCTATCCGGTCAGCATGCGCGTGCGCATCAACCAGAAAGACACCATCCTCCGCGAACTCCGCCGCCGAATCCTCCAGGCCTTTGAAGAAAACGGCATTCCTCTGGGCACCGATCCCGCCAACATGCTCATCATGAAACACGACCCCACGGCGCCACCGGCTCAGCAACCCCTCATCGGCACCTAGCCAGAAAAGCCTTGCTAACCCCGCCTCAGTGCCGCAGCTAACTCGGTCGCCGACTTCACGGGGGGCTGGCACGTATGCCCGCTGCACACCACCGCGAAGCTGCCGTCGATCTTCGAGATGGGCAGATGCGGAAGCGTCGTCTCCAGCACCGGAGGAAGCGTGCCTGCCTGCACCTGCTCGAACCGCGCCACGCTCTTGTTCACCGCATACCGCGCCAGTGCAGCCGATTCCAGCACTCGCGCATTCTCGTCCGCGCCAATCACGGACACCTGCAACGGCTCGCGCACCAGTCGCTGCAACGCCAGCGCATAGGTCGCGGCATACAGGCCAAAGTGCTCCACCACGCCGGCGAACGTCTCCAGCGTCTCCTGCGCTTTCTCCGTATAGTCGAGCCGACCGCTCAGCTCGCCCAGCCGAATCAGCAAGGACGCAGCCATCGGATTCGCGGCCGGTGTCGGCGAGTCCTGCAACGGCTTTCGCCGTGCGCCCAAAGCGCCCAGCCTGCGTTCCCCCGCCGCCGGCTTCTCCGTGTCGAAGAACGCGCCGCCAGACCTATCGTGAAACCGCTCCAGCGCGCTCTCCATCAACTCCTCGGCCGCCTCGTAGTACCGAAGCTCGCCGGTCGACTCCCAAGCATCGAGCGCCGCGTGCCCGAGGAATACATAATCGTCCAGCACGCCCGCCACGCGCTCAGTCGACGAACTCGTCTCTCCATACGCAACCACATGTGCGAGCCCTTCTTTACTCCACGCCGAAGCCAGCGCCCGGTCCAGCGACTTCAGCGCAAACGCCCGAGCCTCGGGCATGTCCAGCACGCGCGCCGCCTCCAGGTAAGCCGAGACGCACATCGCATTCCATGCAACGTAGATCGTCTTGTCCACGTACGGTGTCGGTCGCGGAAGCCGCGCCGCATACATCTTCTTCTTTGCCGATTCGAGCAGCGCGCGCGCCTCGTTGACGCTTACGCCGGCCTTGCGTGCGACCACATCCAACCCAAGCTTCACATGCAGCACATTCTTCGCCACATTGTGGTGCATGTCGCCGATCTCACCGATGTCGTAGTAGGGCGCCGCAATCGCCAGTTCCTCCGGCGTCAGCACTTCGGTCGCCTCGTCCAGAGTCCAGGTAAAGTAGTCGCCATCGTCGTCGAGCGAAAAGTCCGCATCCTGCGAAGCGTAGAAGCCGCCCAATTCGCGATCGCTCAACCACTCATCCATCCAGCGCATGATGTCCCGCGCGACCCGCGCAAACTCTTCTTCCCCGAACTGCTGGTACGCATGCACGTAGTTCTTCAGAAGCTCGCTGTTGTCGTATGCCATCTTCTCGAAGTGCGGCACAATCCAGTGCTCGTCCACCGAGTACCGGTGAAATCCTCCGGCGAGATGATCGTAGATTCCACCCTTCGCCATCTGGCTCAGAGTTTGCACCACCGCTTGCTTTGCTGCTTCGGGCACCGTCACAGTTCCCTGCCCGTTCAGCTTTACTGTCGCAGCCGATGGACGCGCGGCCACATCAATCAGCAGATCTACGGCACTTGAATGCGGAAACTTCGGCTGTCCGCCAAATCCGCCGTGCCGCATATCGACGCTCTTCAGCGCCGCGAGCACCATCTTCTCCACCAGGTCCGGCCCGGGATTACCCGCGCGCCCGGAGAACGATTCGTTGTGCTCAATCGCGTTCATCACGCTTCCGGCAGACTCGTCCACCTCCGGCCGCCGGCTCTCGAAAGCCTCTGCCATTGTCAACAGCACGCGCTGAAAGCTTGGCCGTCCATGCCTGTCATCAGGCGGAAAATAAGTTCCGCCAAAATACGGCTTGCCCTCCGGAGTGAGAAAAGCCGTCAGTGGCCATCCACCCTGTCCGCTGATCGCCGACACCGCGGCCTGGTATCGCGTATCCACATCGGGCCGCTCGTCGCGGTCCACCTTCACCGCGACAAAATGCTCGTTGATGATGCGTGCCGTCGCCGCCTCTTCGTACGATTCGCGATCCATTACGTGGCACCAGTGGCACCACACCGCTCCAATGTCCAGCAGGATCGGTTTGTCTTCCTTTACGGCGCGATCGAATGCCGCCTCACCCCACTGCATCCAGTCCACCGGCTGGTGCATGGCAGAACGCAGGTATGCTGAAGCCGCGCCAGACAGCGCATTCTTCCGCCCGCCTTCATCCGCAATGTTTGCCTGATCCACGCTTGCCGCCGCTCCGCCACCGTTCTGCCTCTCACTCATTATTTCCCACATCCCCAGGGTCCCGTGCACCATCTGGCTGCAAAATTTTGCAGACTAAATGAAAGTCTAATCCTCACCGCACAATCGCCAATCCCACACAAGTTCCATCCATCTCTCTCCGCGGGTCAGACTCAGAAACCACAAGAAAGAAAAGGAGAACGGCCATCTTTGACCATTCTCCATAGATGATTATCAAGCTTGCTCAGGCAGGGCCAGAAAAGGGCCGAAGGCCCAGGTAGCCGGCAAAAAGGATATGAAAGGGATGAAAGCCCGAAACATACACCTCTTTGGAAAGAATGTGTCGCGCCTTCAGCGCTCAGATCATTCCGTATCCTCTACCCAGCCCTTCGGGCTGGGCTGGTATGTTGTCGCGCCTTCGGCGCTCTTCAACTGTGCCTGAGCTAACTTGATAATCATCCTCCGCGATTTTCGTATCGCGCCTTCGGCGCTCTCCAACTGTGCCTGAGCTAACTTGATAATCATCTCTCCTTATTTTCTCACTCGTTTTC
>DASWCA010000428.1:0-1753 GCA_036390355.1 Acidobacteriaceae bacterium | reverse complement strand
GCCCTAACAAAGCAACGCCCGGCGCAAGTCCCTCGGGTTCCGGAGACGGCGCATCGCCGTTAGGCAGACCCTCAGCCGTATCCGCCCTCGTCAGCAAGATTTCATCTGGAGGCGACGCCGGCCTGCGGTTGCTGACTGTCGGTTTTCTATTCGTCGGCCTGGCGACATTCGGTTGGGGTGCTTCTCTCGCGATGAACGTGGCCGCATTCAGTGGCCTCAAGCCCCGGCCTCCGATCTTCAAGGCTCGGCCCGTCCCCGGCATCGGCGTGGCTGCGTTTGGCGCCGCCCTTTGCGCGCTGGCGGTGCTCCTCCTCCACTGATCGAGCGCACTCTTGATGGCTCGGCACCTGGCGCGCATGTCGTTTGTGCTGTTGGCGATCGCCACCGTTTCCGTTCAGAACGCGCTCGCAAACACTGACAGGGAGCAGTCAGACCCAGTCGGCCTCCGCGTCATGGGACGTCACCTGGTCGATGGGGCCGGAGTCCCAGTGGTGTTCCACGGGGTCAACATCTCGGGCTCCGAGTTCGCCTGTGCCCAGGGCGGAAGCGCAGGGAACCACGGCTGGAGCATCTTTGGGGGGCAGCCGGTCGACACCGCCGGCACGATCGAGGCAATCAAGAGCTGGCATGCAAACGCAGTCCGCGTGCCTCTCAACGAAGACTGCTGGCTGGGCATCAGCGGCATCAACCCCGCATTCGGCGGCACGAGCTACCGCGACGCAATCCGATCATTCGTGCATCACCTCGTCTCGGCGGGGCTGTTCGTCATCGTCGACCTGCACTGGAGCGCACCCGGCGACGCGCTTGCTCTGTCCCAGCAGCCGATGGCAGATCTCGACCACGCGCCCGCGTTCTGGAGCCAGATCGCAAACGAGTTCCGCGATAACTCCAACGTAGTCTTCGATCTTTACAACGAGCCCTTCCTCTATGCCGGATATTTCGAGCATTCCGGTGAGGACGCCTGGTCGTGCTGGCTCAAAGGGTGTGGTCTCAACAAGTACCTGACCGGGGGGCAGCCCTACACGCAGAACCACCGCTGGCAAACCGCCGGGATGCAGCAGCTCGTCGACGCGGTTCGCGCTGCCGGCGCGTCCAACGTCGTGATCGCGAGCGGTCTCGACTGGGCCAATGATGACTCAGGCTGGCTCGCTCATCAGCCTCACGATCCGACCGGCAACCTGGTTGCAGGCTGGCACGAGTACCACGGCGAAAGCTGCGCGCGGGTCGACTGCTGGTCGCAAACCATAGTCCCCGTTACACAAAAGGTGCCAGTTGTTGTCGGTGAAACCGGGGATGTCACAGGAGCGGGATGCACTCTGAAAAACCTGCCGACGTTCCTGCCATGGGCGGACAATCACGGCATCTCATACCTTGCCTGGACGTTCAATCCGTGGCGCGACACGCACGACGTGTTGATTGCAGACTGGAAGGGCACGCCATCTCCTTGCGAAGGGGAGTATTACGCGGCTCATCTCGCTGCGCTCGCCGCGGCCCCTGGCTCTACATCTTCAGGGCCCGAGGCCGCCAATCCGCATGGAAGCTCTGCCAGCAACGACATCAACGCGACGCGGACTCTAATCCTCGCAGTCTTTTTCTTGGGCGTTGCTCTGTTTGGCGCTGGTGTCTTGCTCGCGACGAATCCATTCAACATGATGTCAGCTGCGGGTCAGAATCGATTCGTCATCGGCATCGGTATCGCAATCCTGGGTGCGGCTTCATGCGTGACCGCGGCAACCTTTTTAGCGTGACAAAT
>DASWCA010000427.1:0-5452 GCA_036390355.1 Acidobacteriaceae bacterium | reverse complement strand
GAGCTTCCGGCCGACAAGTACGTCGAGATCACCAAAGAGTTCTTCCTTGCCTGATAAAACTTGCTCGGCAGTGAACCTTGGGAAGCCCTCACGGTTCACGAGCAACTCGCCCCGGAGGAAGGCAATCCTCCGGGGCTTTTTATTGGCCCGGATATTCATGCGCGGTCACATCAAATCTCGAACGTTGTATAACTGATCGCATGAATCGAATGTTGCTCCTCTGCGTCGTCGTTCTCTTCTGCGGAACCCTCTTTGCGCAATCTGCCCCGACACAACACAAGTGGGCGCTCGTCCTCCACGGCGGCGCTGGAGTTATCGAACGCACGTCGATGACGCCCGAGGCTGAAGCAAACTACCGTGCTGGAATCAAGGAAGCCGTCAACGCTGCCGCCAAGGTGCTCGACAAGGGCGGCTCCGCGCTCGATGCGGTCGAAGCGGCGATCAAGCTCCTGGAAGACAATCCGCTCTTTAATGCCGGACGTGGCGCGGTCTTCGCCGCCGATGGCAGCAACCAGCTCGACGCCGCCATGATGGATGGAAAAACAATGAGCGCAGGCTCGGTGGCCGATGTGCAGCGCACGCGTCATCCCATCTCGCTCGCACGGGCGGTGATGGAGCAATCGCCCCACGTTATGCTGATCGGCTCCGGAGCCGACGCGTTTGCTGGCAGCGTTCACCTCGAACAGGTGCCGCCAGCCTTCTTCTTCACCGAACACCGCTGGCAACAGCTAGTCAAAGAACTCACGAAGCAAGGTCTGCCCATCCCTTTGCGCCCTGAAGGAGCACCCGCGCCGCCCGCCAAGCCTCTCGCCTGGGTCGAGTCCCCGGACGCGCACAAGTTCGGCACCGTCGGCGTGGTCGCGCTCGACCGTCAGGGTAACGTCGCCGCCGGAACCTCCACCGGAGGCACGACGGCCAAGCGCTGGAATCGTGTCGGCGACTCTCCGATCATCGGCGCCGGAACCTATGCGTCGAATCAATCCTGCGCCGTCTCGGCGACCGGAGTGGGCGAGTATTTCATCCGGCTCACCGTGGCGCGCACCATCTGCGCGCTGGTGCAATACAAGGGAATGTCATTGCAGGCTGCCGCCGACGAGGTCATCCAGAAGCAGCTCGCGGCAGTCCATGGAGATGGAGGCATCATCGCGATTACTCCCGACGGGCAGCTAGCATGGAGTTTCAACAGCCCGGGCATGTTCCGCGCGAAGCTGAAAGAAGGCGGTGTGCCGCAGGTCAGCATCTACCGCGACGAGCCCTAGGATCGAGGTCTCTCGAAGATGAAAATCGAGGAACGATTAGAAGCACTCGGACTCACCTTGCCTCCTCCTCCGAGGCTGCCGCAAGGTGTTCTCCTACCTTTTGAGTTTGTCCGGATCGTGGGCAGCAGCGCATTCATCTCCGGTCATGGACCGCAGGCTCCGGACGGCTCATTTGCCCAGCCACTCGGAAAGCTGGGTCGATATGTCAGCGTGGAGCAGGGATACACGGCCGCCCGCCTCACGGCATGGCAGAGCTTCCGTTCGACATTCCTGTCGAGATCGAAGGAGAGGTCGCGCTTAGGGACTGAATTACACTGTTCCCATGCACGTGAATCAAAACCGTTTCCGCGAGTTTCTTCTGCTCACCGGACTCTGCGGATTTTTCTTCTTCTTCCGTCTCTCCGGCTTCGGACTGGTCGGCCCCGACGAGCCCCGCTACGCCCAGATCGCCCGCGAAATGCTGACCCGCCACGATTGGGTCACTCCGATCCTTTACGGGCACACGTGGCTTGAGAAGCCCATACTGCTCTACTGGGGAGAGATGCTCTCCTACAGCATCTTCGGAGTCTCCGACTGGGCCGCACGCGTTCCGTCTGCCATTGCCGCCACCCTGCTCGTCTTCGGAACCTTCCTCACCGTGCGCCGTATCCGCCACGAAGCCCGTCTTGACGCCGCTCTGGCCATCGCGTCCTCGGTGCTCGTCCTCGGATTTGCCCACGCCGCCGCCACCGACATGTTGCTGGCCGCGCCCTTCTGCCTCTCGCTGCTCGCCTGGTTTTGCTGGTATCAATCCCTCACGGAGCAGAGCACGCTCGACGCCGCGTCCTCGAAGCCCGCGAAGTTGTGGCTCGTGCTGTTCTATGCGCTCAACGCGCTGGCGATGCTTGCCAAAGGCCCCGTTGCACCGGCTCTCGCTGCTTTCGTGATCATCGCGTTTTGTGCAAGCCAGCGAAATTTCAAAGCGCTACTCCGCACCCTCGATCCGATGGGTATTATCGTTTTCCTGGCCGTGGCCGCTCCTTGGTATATCCTTGTCCAACTTCGTACCCCGGAGTTCTTCAGCGTCTTCTTTTTGAAGAACAACCTGGCCCGCTTCGGCTCCAATCTCTACCGCCACAAGCAGCCTTTCTGGTACTACATTCCGGTCGCTCTTATCGCCGCTCTTCCCTGGATCGTCTGGGTGCTGTACGGACTTGCCGATGGGTTCCGCGCGCTGCGCTTGCAACTTCGCAAAGCCGCGCAGCCCATGGCAACCGACGCAGAGGACGAGCCCGCGTACACCTTCGAAATATTTCTCTTTCTCTGGGCGCTGATACCCATCGCCTTTTTTTCCCTTTCGGGCTCTAAACTTCCCGGATACATTCTCCCGGCGATTCCTCCGCTGCTCATTCTTGCCGCGCTCGCGATCCATCGCCGTGCCGGGCGCGACGAGCGTCCCCGACGACTCGCCATTTTCGTTCACGCCGCACTGCTGGCAGCAATCGCTGCGGCTCTCGTCATGGCTCCACGGCTGGCATTCAAGTTGCCCGCAACTGCCACCAGCATCATGGTCGCGGCCTTTGCCGGAACCGCCGTTTTCCTCATCGTCGCGATTCCGTTGCTCACCTCGGGATGGCGCATGTTGCGCTTTGTTACTCTGCTACCGCTGATCCTGGCTGTCGGTTTTCTCCTGCGCGGCCTAGCCCCGGCGGTGGATGCTACGCAGTCCTCGCGTCCAATTGCCGATCTACTCCAAATCGTTGTTCCGCATACTGATCAGCCCGACGCGTTACCAGTTTCGACGTTTTACCTCAATCGCAACACCGCTTTCGGACTGGCTTTTTATCTGGACCGCCGCGTCGTTCCCTACGAAGGATTGGAAGTCTCACCCGCCGTTTATGAGATCCAGGCTTCGATTCCCTCTTCGGCGCATATTCTTGTCACCCGCGAAGGATCGCTGAGTGCGCTCAGCCTTTTGCTTCCCAATCGCGGCCTTCGCTTCCTCGGCTCCTACCGCGCCCAACGCATTGAGATTTACGAGGTCTCGGCTGCTCCTGTCCGGGCGGATGTCGAGTGATGGGGCGTTCCCCACGTTACCCCTCGGGACATCATTCGTAGTACCAGCCGCCCAATTCCCTTCCCACATCCGTTACACTAAGCCCGGCGGTCTTACCGCCGTGGGGCCATACTCAGCGTGGAGATTCTCGACCTACGTCACTTCGCTTCCGCAGACCTTCGTTTCCTCATGGACGAGGAAGTCGCAGTCTGGCGGAACACGCTCCATTGGGATTACCGCTCCTCGGCTGACATGATTTTGCGCTACGCCGACTCGCGAATCCTCCCCGGCTTCACGGCCATTGAGCGCGGACGCGTTCATGGCTACTGCTTTTTCGTCTACGAGGGAGCCAAGGGAGTGATCGGCGATCTGTACGTCGAATCCAGCGACTCCACAAACCAACGCCGTCAGAGCATTGAACTCGAACTGCTCCGGCACTCCATCAGCACCCTGCAGCAATCGCCCGGTTTGCATCGCGTTGAGGCGCAGCTCCTCATCCATCCCTCCGGTCAGCTTGCCGCACCTTTTCTGGAAGAGGGATTCCGGCGCTATCGCCGTCTGTTTCTCTCACGACCTATCGATGCCGTTTACACTGAGCCCGAACGGCCGCTCCCGCACGATATTGAGATTCATCGCTGGTCTGAGGCCGACTATCAACCTGCGGCGCACATCATCACCGCCGCATACCATAACCACATCGACAGCGACGTCAACGACCAATACCGGACCACTGCCGGCTCGCTCCGCTTTCTCAACAACATCGTTCGCTTTCCCGGCTGCGGAGCCTTCGACCCAACCTCGTCGTTTGTAGCCTTCCACCGCCCTACAAACACCCGCATCGGGCTCCTGCTCTGCTCGCGCGTGCGCCACGACGTCGGCCACATTACCCAGGTCTGCACCTTGCCGGAATATCGCGGCCACGGCATTGGCGAGCAGCTTCTCCGCTACTGCTACGCCGACCTCACTGCACGCCGATTCTCGGAACTCTCCCTGACCGTCACTGAAGAAAACCATCGAGCTCTCGCTCTCTACCGACGCCTGAACTTCCACCATGTCCACACCTTCGACGGCTTCGTGTGGGAAGGCTGATCCGCGAAGGGAATCGCCAGCACAACTGCGTGATTTCCGCTCGCCCCGTTGCTGATTTTGGAATCTACTAGGTTGTGATGACCGTTCTGCACTTCACCATCCTCATCGCTCTCGGCTCTTTCGCCGCCGGATTTCTTGGCGCGCTCACCGGGCTGGGCGGAGGAGTTGTTATCGTCCCTCTGCTCGCGCTCGTCTTCCACGTCGACATGCGATATGCCATCGGAGCCTCCCTGGTCTCGGTCATCGCAACTTCCTCCGGTGCCGCAGCCGCCTACGTCCGTGAAGGATTCAGCAACCTGCGCATCGGAATGTTTCTGGAGATTGCGACCACCGTGGGAGCCATAGCCGGAGCGTTCATTGCAACCCGCGTTTCCACCTCAACCATTGCCATCGTCTTCGGATTTGTCCTGCTCTACTCTGCCTACCTCTCGGTTCGCACCCAGCCGCCCCATTCGGTGAACGAAAAGCGCGACCCGCTTTCCATAGCGCTGCGGCTCGATGGCGATTACCCAACGCCTCAAGGCCAGGAGCACTACACGGTTCATCGCATCCAGCTGGGCTTCGGACTGATGTTCGGAGCGGGAACGCTCTCGGGCCTGCTCGGAATCGGCTCCGGAGCGGTCAAGGTGCTCGCCATGGATCAGGCGATGCGTATCCCGTTCAAGGTCTCAACCACGACCAGCAACTTCATGATTGGCGTAACCGCCGCAGCCAGCGCAGGAGTCTATCTTGCCCGCGGATATATCGATCCCGGTATCGCAATGCCGGTGGTCCTCGGCGCTCTGGCCGGTTCCATGCTGGGCGCGAAAGTACTGGTTAAGGCACGCACGAAATCTCTGCGCATCGTCTTCAGCCTAGTGATTGTGGGATTGGGAATTGAGATGATCTTCAATGGTTTTACGGGGCGCCTATGAAATCTCCCGAGTGGAACGATTTGCGCATGAACGATTTGCGCATGAACGATTTGCGCATGAACGACCAGCGCATGGAAGTCATCATCGGCCAGTTGCTTCGCGGAGGGGTTCTGCTCTCGGCGGGCGTCGTCATACTGGGCGGGGTCATCTATCTG
>DASWCA010000426.1:0-1704 GCA_036390355.1 Acidobacteriaceae bacterium | reverse complement strand
GCGACCAACGGGCCGTCCTGCACAGCGCAGAGCCGCGATTCGTCGAGCTGTTGCGGGCCGAGTGGCCGGACTGGCACGGGCCTGCCCTGCCCGCGCAGCTGCACCCGCACATCCGGCCCGCAAACGAATTTCACGGCGAGACGATCGCGTTACGCTGTTTCAATGCGTGTGGACTTACTCTCATCGATGCCCGGCTGAACTCTGCGCTCGACTCGCTCTCCCCGCGAGAAAAGACGATTGCCAAAGCTTTTGCCGTGGGACAGTCTTATAAGCAGATCGCCGCACAACTCGGATTGTCTCCGGCTACCGTGCGTCATCATCTGCGCAGCATCTACACGAAGGCGAATATTTCCAACAAGAGCGCATTGGCAGGTCTTCTGAAGTAGCGTGCCTGCGGAGCGCAGAGGGTCTACCAGCCAGTGCTCGCGACCCAAACGCTGGGTGGGTAACGTAACCGGGTAACCGTACGTATTTACCCGCCGCATGACCCCAGCCGTCAGCCACTTCCGTTCGAAGTCCGAGTCCTCTCCTGGGACTCGAACGTCCCGCCGCCGCTACATGCGGCCAACACAACGGCTGATTCCAAAGCTTCCGGTACCGTCACGGGAGCGCCGCGCCCGACGGCGCGCCGTCGGCTCGCCCCGCGATAATGTGCTTCTCCATGTTGCTGCCCGCAGTCTCTTGCAGCAGCCATATCGACACTATCGTGATCGCGCATGCGATGGCCATGTAGATCGAAATCCCGACCGTGCGGTGATATTCGGCGAGCAGCGCCGTGGCGATGATGGGTGCAAAGGCACCGCCAAGAATGGCGCCAAGCTGATAGCCCAGCGAAGCGCCCGAGTAGCGTACGCCGGTGCTGAACATCTCGGAGACGAACGCAGCCTGCGGCCCGTACATCATCGCAACGAACACCTGGGCCACGCCGATGCCGACGCAGATCCACAGGAACGATCCCGTGTCGAGCAAGGGAAAGACTGCGAAGCTCCACGCAGCCAGCAATGCAGCGCCAGCCATGTAGATGCCGCGTCTACCATAACGATCGGACCACACAGCCGCGATGAGCAGCGACGGCACCATGACAACGGCGCCCACGAGCACTCCGGCGAGCATCGTGCTGCGCGAGACGTGCGGACCCATCGCACCGGTGCCGTAAGCGATCACGAAGGCGATCAGGATGTAGAAAGGTACTTGCACGGCGAGCGACGCGCCCGCTACCAGCGCAATCTGCTTCGGATGCGTACGCAACGCTTCCAGCACCGGCGAGCGTCTGCGCTCGCTCTTCCCGGCATGAGCCTCGAGCTGGCTCTCTCGGCCCTGACCGGTCTGCCGCAGCTTCAAGAACTCCGCGGTGTCTTCCAACCTGAGCTGCACGAACAGCGCGACGGCAATGAGCGTGATGCTGAAAAGGAAAGGCAGGCGCCAACCCCAGCGCATGAATGCCTGCTGCGAGGTATTGGCAGTCACCACCAGGAAGGCAAGATTGGCGAGAATGACACCGGCGGGTGCACCGACCTGCGCGAAACTACCGTAAAACCCGCGCCTGGAGGGCGGCGCGCTTTCTGTGGCGATCAGCACCGCGCCGCCCCACTGACCGCCGATCGCGATGCCCTGCACGAACCGCAGCACGATCAACAGCACTGGAGCCGTGGCCCCGACAGATGCATACGATGGCAGGCAACCGATGAGAGTGGTCGCCAAGCC
>DASWCA010000425.1:0-10151 GCA_036390355.1 Acidobacteriaceae bacterium | reverse complement strand
CACCGGGGCCGTGGATGCTGGGTGTTTCCTCGAAGTAGACGTGGATGGGCGGCAGATCAGCAGAGGTGGGCATGATGTAGTTGGTCATCTGGTTGTTACTCATGAGGCCGTCGACGTAGACGCACTTTTCGTAGAGCGCGTAGCCAATGCCCTGGGCTACGCCGCCTTCGATCTGGCCTTTGGCGAGGACGGGGTGGATGACCTTGCCGACTTCCTGCAGGGCGTGGAAGTCCTTGACCTCTGCGATGTAAGTGGTAGTGTCTACAGTGACTTCGGCGACATAGACGGCCCAGGCGTAGGTGGGATAGGCGTCGCCTTTGTATTGATCGTCGTCCCAGAAGATGTTGCCGGGGGCTTCGTAGCGGGCTTCCGCGACTAACTCGCCACGCTGGTGGAGGTAGGCGAGGGCAGCGAGCTTGAATTCGGCGGGGGTATATTCGTCGCGGAGGCCGTTGGCGATGAGGGTGGTGAGGAGCGACTCGGAGGCGCGTTCGACGAGTTTGCCGACGATCATGGCGGTGCGGCTGGCTACGGTGGGGCCGGAGTTGGGGACGATGCTGGTATCGGGTTGGGCGACCAGGACTTCTTCGTAAGGGATGCGGAGGGTTTGCGCGCAGACCTGCGACAGGATGGTGTTGGTGCCCTGACCAAACTCGGTGGAGGAGACGAGGATGCGCGGGCGGCCTTCGGGCGTGAGGTCGATTTTGACGAGGGAGTTGAGGCGGCGCTCGCCGGAGCCGGTGAATCCGGAGCCATGCATGAAGGCGGCGAATGCTATGCCGCGCTTGATGGTTGAGGTCGGGTTGGTGCGGTCGAACTCGGCGCGCTTGGCGTGGTAGTTGGATTCGGCGAGGGCGCGGGTCAGGAGACCATCCATGTCCACTGGATCAGACAGGTGCTGGCCGGTGGCGGTGTGCATCCCGGTGGAAAGGAAGTTGCGGCGGCGGAACTCTTCGGGGCTGAGGCCGATGGTGTGGGCGATCTTGTCCATGTGGCGTTCGAGCGCGAACAGGGACTGGGGCGCGCCGAAGCCGCGGAAGGCCCCGTGGGGAGCGATGTTGGTGGCCATGGCCTTGGCGCGGACGGTGAGGTGCGGCCAGTGATACGGTCCGGCCGCGTGGATGGTGGCGCGGGAGAGGACGACGGGCGAGAGCGTGGCATAGGCTCCGCCATCGAGCGCAACGGCTATTTCCCCCGCCAACAGTTTTCCATCTTTAGAAACGGCGGTGCGGTGGCGGGTGCGGGATGGGTGACGCTTGGTGGTGCCGATGAGGTCTTCGGCACGGTCGTAACAGATTTTGACCGGGTGGCCGGATTTGAGCGCGAGCAGGGCTGCATGCGAGCCGATGACGCTGGGGAAGTCCTCTTTGCCGCCGAAGGCTCCGCCGGTTTCGGTCTGGATGACGCGGCACTTTTCGGCGGGAAGGTTGAAGACGAGCTCGAGCGCGTGGACGAGATAGTACGGGCACTGCATGGAGCCGGAGACGGTAACGGAGTCGAGAGTGCCGTCGGGCTTGAGGTGGGCTTCGGCGATGACGCCGTTGTTCTCGATGTAGAGCTGTTCTTGAGCTCCCGTTCTGTATTCTCCCTCCACCACGAAGTCGGCTGCGGCGAAGATTTTTTCTAGTTCGGCGTCGGGGAGGGGATCGTCGCCCTTCTGCATGAGGAAGGTCTTGAAGGTATTGGGGGAGTGGTGTTTGGGATCGTCGCCTCGCCAGATGATCTTGGATTCGTCGCCTGCGGCTCCTAGCTCGGAGTCTTCGATGGTGAAGACGCCGGGGAGTTCCTCGTAGGTGATGTGGACGGCTTCGGCTGCGGCGTGGAGGACGTTCTTGTCGGGGTGAGCCAGCAACAAGATCGGCTCGGCGGGGTGGTTGATGTATTCGGCGGCGAGGCAGGGGTGGTCCCTGGTGAGATGGACGATGGTGTTTTCGCCGGGGATGTCGGTTGCCGTGACGATGGTGAACTGGGACCAGTCGATGGCAGGATCGAAGGTGATGGAGGTGATGCGGCCGCGGGCGATGGTGGAGCGGACAGTGGCTCCGTACCACATGCCGGGGAGGGTGATGTCGTCTACATATTGGGCTCGGCCGGTGACTTTCGCGAGGCCTTCCTTGCGAATGGGGGAGGAGCCGACGATGGGGCCGGGTTCGGGCATAGGGGTTAGACGGTTTCGGGTATCCGGTAAGGATAGAACGAAAGGGGGCGGATGGGAATAGGGGTCGCACGGCAACTACGGAGTCTGTCACTGGCTTTGCCGACCCACGTAGGGGTGAAACTGGCCTCACCCCAGGGGTTAAAACCCCTGTTCGCGGGTTGGCCTGAGAGGGCCAAGGCTGAAGCCTTGGCTTACCCTAGAAGCGAACTGCGGGATTCGTTTTAGCATCTGGAGACCGCTGCGCGACTCCAGAATGACGACTCATTTCGAGGAGGTGCGGTGGCGGCGCCATTCTTCGGCGGTGATGGCCCAGACTTCGGTGGGGAGGCGGCCGGAGATGTAGTCGTTCTCTTTGATTTCGATGATGCGCATGCCGTTTTTCTCGGAGATGCGGCGGGATCCGGTATTGGCGATGGCTTTGGAGACGCGCATCTCGGGGAAGCTGAGCCTGTTGAACCAGAAGTCGTTGACCGTGTCGACGGCCTCGGTCATGAGGCCCTGGCGGTGCCACGGGAGGCCGAGCCAGAAGCCGCGGTTTCCGGTTTCGCCTTTGAAGAGGGAGATGCAGCCGATGTGCTGTGCTGGATCGGTTTTGAGGCGGAGGGTCCAGTGCCACTCGTCGCCACGAGACATGGCGGGGAGCGCGTCGTCACGGTAGTAGATGAGGGCTCCGTCGGACGGATAAGGCCAGGGGAAGCGGGCGGCGAGGTGCTTGACGATGTCCCAGTGAGGGAAGAGGAGCTGAGTGCGTTCGGCGTCGTCGAGTTCGAGTGGGCGGAGGATGAGGCGTTGGGTTTCGAGCTGTGGAATCATTTTGCGGATGTGGCGAGGGATTTGACGAGGGTGTAGAGGAACTGCTGGCCTTCGTAGAAGGAGCTGACGAGGAGGCGCTCGTCGCGGCCATGGAAGCGGATGTCGTCGCGGTCCATGAAGAAGCCCTGGATACCGTAGGTGGGGATGCCGGCGGCTCGGGTGTAGGCTCCGTCGGTGGCGTAGGGAACCATGATGGGGACGACGGGGACGTTGGGCCACTCCTGCCCGGTGGCGGCGGTGATGGCGGCGAGAAGTTGCGGGTTGAGGGGCGAGCCGGGCGCTTTGTGGACTTCGTTGAGGATGGAGATGGCGACCTGCGGGTCGGCTGCGACGCGAGTGAGACTCTGCTGGACATACTCGACTGAGTCTTCGGGGAGGACGCGGCAGTTGATGTTGGCGGCGGCGAGCTGGGGCAGGGCATTGATGGCGTGGCCGCCTTCGAGTTGGGTGGCGACGCAGGTCGTCCTGAGCATGGAGTTCCATGTTGGGGAAGCGGCTGCGGCGCGCTGGAGTGCGGTCTTGGAGCTGCCATCGAAGCCCTCGAGGGCGCGGCCGGAGGGGCCGGCTTCGATGCGCTCCATCTGGCGGAAGTAGGCGTTGGTGGCGTCGTTGGTTTTGAGGGGAAAGCCGAAGTCGCCGAGGCGGGTGAGTGCTCCGGCGAGGTGGTAGATGGCGTTGTCGGGGACGGGGAGCGAGCTGTGGCCGCCCTTGTTGTGGACCTCGAAGCGGAAGCTGACCATGTACTTTTCGGCGACCTGGACATCGTTGGCGATCTTCTGGCCATGAGAGAGTTCGCCGTAGCCGCCTTCGTTGAGCGCGAGTTCGGCGTCGATGAGGTCGCGGTGGTTCTTGAGCAGCCACTGGATTCCGCTGTAGGGGCCGCCGCCCTCTTCGTCGGCGGTGAGGGCGACGATGATGTCGCGGTCGGGGACGAAGCCTTCGCGCTTCATGCGGATGAGGGTGGCGATCCAGACGGCGGCCTGGTCCTTGTCGTCCGAGGTGCCGCGGCCGTAGAAGTAGCCGTCCTTTTCGGTGAAGACGAAGGGGTCGAGGCCGGGGGACCAGTCTTCGCGCCTGGCTTCGACGACGTCTTCGTGTGCGAGGAGGAGGATGGGGCGGTGCGCGCCCGTGCCGTGGAGGCGAGCGACGAGGTTGTGTTTGGTGGGGATGGGTCCGCCGAGGAAGATGTCGGTTTCGGGGAAACCGGCGGCGCGGAGGCGCGCGGCAGCGGCTTCGGCTACGGGCGTTGTCGAGCCGGTGGTGTAGCCGGACTTGATCTCGATGAACTGCTTGAAGATGTCGTGGGCAAGCTGCTGGTCGGCTGGCGGCGGGAGCGGCGGGGTTTGTGCATGTGCGGCAAAGGTGAACGCGCAGAGCAAGGCCAGGCGGAGACGGAAGTGGAGATGAGCCATGGGGTATTTTGCCATAGAGGTGGATCGGGACGGCTATTTCTTCTTTGTAGTGCGAAGGGGGCAGCGCGCAGCGCAGCCATGGCGGAGGCGATTCTATGTGTCGGGCCTTCAGCCCTTTGGTCTTCTCCTGCGACCCAACCTAGGCCTTCGGCCTAGGCTGGTATGTGGCGCGCCTTCGGCGCTGAAGACTTTGTGGCTTTCTTCTTTGCGACACCAGTTGCGTTGCCCAGGAGCTTGATGAGGGCAGAGCCGATGGGTGAGCCGAGGCCGGTGCAGGCGTCCCAGCCGGGTGCGGCCTGGAAGTCGCCGTTGTTGCCGCCGGTGATGTCGCGGAAGGCGGACTTTGCTTTGGCGGTGTAGATGGTGGGATGCAGGAAGCCGGCGGTCGCCTTGTTCTGCGCGTTGTTGAGGGCGATGAGGCCTGCCCAGAGGGGGGCGACTGCGCTGGTGCCTCCGATGACCATGGTCTGGCCGTCGACGCGGATGGTGTAGCCGGTGGCGGGATCGGCGTCTCCGGAGACGTCGGGCACGCCACGGCCGGCGAAGGTCCCCGATTTGGGGACGCCGGAGCTGGCTTGCCAGGTGGGCAGCGGGAAGACGGCGCTGACGCCTCCGCCGGTCGCGCCTTCGTTGCTGGCGGTTTCGTTCCAGACCACTTCGGAGGTGATGGTTGAGCCGGAGCTGACCAGTTGTGTGCCTCCGCAGGCGAGGACGTGGGGGCTGGAGGCGGGGAAGTCGACGTGAGCCTGGCCGTCGGTGACGCCGTCGTTCGAGCCACTGTCGCCTGAGGCTGCGGTGATGGTGATGCCGAGGGCGGCGGCGGACTGGCATGCCTGGTCGAGCGCAGTTATGGACTGCTGGGACCAGGAGGACTCGGGCCCACCCCAACTGATGGAGATGACACTGGGCTTGTTGGTGGTGTCGTGGATGGCGGTGGAGATGGCGTCGATGAATCCCTGGTCGGTGTTGGGCGCGAAGTAGACGGCGATCTTTGCGCCGGGAGCGACGGCTGCGGCGACTTCGATATCGAGCATGACTTCGCCATCGGCGCTGTCGGCTGTGCTGGGAGCGTTCTTGCCTTTATCTACCGAGACTGCGGTGACGGTGGGCGCAGTGAGGCCGAGCGTTTTGAAGTAGGCGGTGATGTCGGCGGTGCGATAGCCGCCCCCGAGCTCGATGATGGCGATGGTCTGGCCGGATGCGGATGCGGCGGGGAACTGGTAGAGCTGGCCGACCTGGATGGGTGTGTAGGAGGTGTTCGAGGCGCTGGCGTGGGGGAGAACTACTTTGCGGATGCGAAAGTGAGGCTTGGCCTGCGGACGGGTGTCGAGACCGAGGACGGCGACGACGATGGGTGCGAGACTGGCAGGGAGATGGATACCGCCCTCGCGCACGCGGCAGGTTTTACCGTCGACCGTGGCGTGTTTGAGTTGGACGCCGAACGCGTTCTGCATAGCGGCGACCGTGCCGCTGAGCTGGACGGTGCGGCGTGCGGCCGATTCCTGCACGACGGTGAGGTTGAACTCCTTTGCGAAGGCACGAATTTGTTTCAGGTCGGCTGCGTCGGCGGCGTAGCTGCGGGTGTATTCGGTGCGAGTGAGCCGGAGTTTGCCGAGTGAGTTGGGGTTGAGTTGCTGTTTGCGCCGCAGGATGATGGAGACGGTGACCTTTCCGGTGGCAGGTTTTGCGGCGGGTGCGGGGGAGGGCGGCTTCTCGCTGCCGGGGAGGAGTTGGCGTGGTTCGGCGGCGAAGTTTGGGACTTTTTTCTGGGGAGCCATGTTTGCCTCGTCGTTTCTCTTCAGGAGTGGAGGACAGTCTGATCATGGGATGCGTGCCAGCGTGAAGAAATTCGCGGTTGTGCAAAAACCTCAGGCCCACGCCTCGATTGAGGCATGGGCCTGGCATCTGCTGCAAAATCTCCGTCGATTTGATAGGAGAGATCGGTTGGCTATTTGCGGAAAGAAGTAGTTGCGTTTAGAGCCGTCGTATCGGCCTGATTTCAGGCAGCACCGCTTAAAAGCTCCGGCCCGAGTCGCATGGGCACGGATCGTTCCGCCCGAGCTTCTCAAGAAGTTCTTTATCGCCGTGCACGACACGAAGGCCGCGCTTTACGTTTGTCTCTGAGGGGAATCCTTTTCGGCGCTTGCTGCTTCGCTCAAAAGGAGTGGATGAGGTCGTTGTCGATGTATTTCATGGCAGACCTCCTTGGTTGGTCTGAGGATAAGATAACAGGGCTGGCCGAGTGAGGAACACGAATCAGTCGAACGGAGAGACGGCATGAGCGAACCGAAGAAGATTGAGACGATTGATGCGCATCAACATCTCTGGCGGTATACGCCGGCGGAGTATGAGTGGATCGATGAGGATATGCAGGCGCTGCGGCAGGATTTTCTGCCGAGGGAGTTGATCGTCGAGATGGCGGCGGCTGGGATCGATGGGACGGTGGCGGTGCAGGCGCGGCAGACCCTGGAGGAGACGCGCTGGCTGCTGGATCTGGCGGAGGACTGCGAGGCAATTCGCGGGGTGGTGGGATGGGCGGATATTGCGGGTGAGGAGTTTCCGGGCTGCATGGAGGAGTTCGACGGGCGCGACAAGCTGAAGGGGTTGCGTCACGTGATCCAGGGAGAGAAGGACGAGCACTACATCTTGCGGGAGGATTTCAACTCGGGGATCAGGACGATGCTGGGTAGTGGCCTGGTGTACGACATTCTGATCTACGAGCGGCATCTGGCGGACACGATTTATTTTGTGGATGAGCATCCGGAACAGGTGTTTGTGCTGGATCACGTGGCCAAGCCGCTGATTGCTGGCGGAGTGCTGGAGCCGTGGGCGTCGCGGATGCGGGAGTTGGGGAAGCGGGAGAATGTCTGGTGCAAGGTGTCGGGGATGGTGACGGAGGCGGACTGGAGGCTGGATCCCGCAGGTGCGAGGTCGCCGGAGACGCTGAAGCCGTATCTGGATGTGGCGGTGGAGGCGTTTGGGCCGGAGCGGCTGATGGCGGGGTCGGATTGGCCCGTGTGCCTGGTGGCGAGTGGGTACGCGCAGTGGTGGGGCGTGCTGCGGGATTATTTTGCGGGTTTCAGTGAGACGGAACGGGCGGCGGTGTTTGGTGGGACGACGATTGGGGTGTATGGGTTGTGAGGTTCGAGGTTCGAGGTTCGAGGTTCGAGGTTCGAGTGTGGGCGGGTAAGTCGTTCGAGTTTTAGAATAGTTGTATGGCGAAGAAGCTGAAGACGCTGCGGTGTCCGACTTGCAGGACGATCGTGCTGGTAGGGAGCGAGGACTTTCCTTTCTGCTCGGACCGGTGCAGGTTGATCGATTTGGGGAAGTGGGCGTCAGGCGGGTATGTGATCAGTTCGCCGATTCATGATCCCGAGGTGCTGGACGAGCTGGAAGGGCTGCGGGATCGCGGGTCGAGCTCGTCGAGTCGTTCCGGGGACGAGGAGTAGTGGCGGCTCTCGGAGGACATACCCCAGGGGCTAAAGCCCCAATTCTTTTAGCTTTGGGGAGGGCCAAACCTGAAGGCTTGGCTTACCTAGATGCGCTGGCTTGCCCAGATGGCCGGTTTTACCTAAGAGGCCTGGTTTACGTGGAAGCCTGGAGTGCGTTTGTCGTGTGCACGCGGAAGCGCGGATTGGACCGATGGTGAGCGGCGGCATTGGAACAGGCAGGAAGACCGGGTGGGCGTGGGTGGTGGGGACGTGGTTCGGCGCGGGGATGCTGAAGCCGGGGCCGGGGACGTATGGATCCGTGGCGGCGGTGCTGCTGTGGTATGGGGCGGCGCATGCGTTTCAGCCGAGCCTGGTGGCGCTGGCGGTGGGGACTGCAGTGGCTGCGGTTGCGGCGACGCTGATTGGGATTCCGGCGGCGACGATTGTGGCTCGGGAGGCCGGGCGTGAGGACCCGGGGTTTGTGGTGGTCGATGAGGTTGCGGGACAGTGGATTGCGCTGATCGCGATGCGGCCGGACTGGCGGCATGCGGTGCTGGCGCTGGCGCTATTCCGGCTGTTCGACATCTGGAAGCCTTGGCCGATTCGGAAGCTGGAGCAGTTGCCGGAGGGGACGGGGATCATGCTGGACGATGTGGCGGCGGGGGTGCTGGCGCTGGCGGTGGGGCTGGTGTTGGGACGGTGGGTTTAAGGCCAGAAGCGGCATCTGCCAGTGCCGAGGGTGATATTCCCAGGGTCGGCGATGAAGCCGCCGAACCTGGGGCACCCGAGTGTTAGGCTGAGGAGAATATGAGTGCTTTGCTTCATGGGTCGAAGGCTGCGGCGCCGCGGCTTGAATCGTTGAGTCCTCCGGCGGCGATGCCTGGGGGCGAGGTGGAGTTGCGCGGTACGGGTTTGATGGCGCCGAGTGGCGGAATATTGCCGCAGGTGACGGTGGGCGATATGCCTGCGTACCTGTCGTTGAGCCGTCCGAAGCGGGCCGTGATCCGGATTTCCGAGGAGACGATTTCGGGCGAAGTAGTGCTTTCGATTGGCGATGGAACGGGGCTTGGCAGCGTCAGCAACGGGCTTGACCTGCGCGTGGCCGTGCCGATGGCGGAGAACCTGCATCCGGTGGCGAATCCCGCTGTGGATGCGGATGGGAATGTGTATGCGACGGTTTCCGGCGGGCGCGGGCAGAGCGTGCCGGTGTCGATTTTTTCGATTGCGAGAGATTTTGAAGTGCGGCCTTTTGTGCGCGGCCTGTTGAATGCGACAGGGCTGGCGTTCGATGCGTCGGGTTATCTGTATGCGAGTTCGCGAGCGGAAGGGACGGTGTACCGGATATCGCCGGCGGGCGCGATTTCGACGTACGCGGAGGGGATGGGGATTGCGACGGGGATTGCGTTCGACCGCGATGGGAATTTGTTTGTGGGTGACCGGTCGGGAACGATCTTCAAGGTGGGGCCGGACCGCGGCGATGCTGCGCAGCCGGGCGGGACTCTGGCGGGCGGGACTTTGGGGGAACGGGAGATCTTTGTGTATGCGACGCTGGAGCCGAGCATTGCGGCGTATCATCTGGCGTTCAACGATGAAGGCACGCTGTTCGTAACCGGACCGACGACTTCGAGCAATCAGGCGATTCATGCGATCGACCGCGATGGGCGGACGACGGTGTTCTACCAGGGACTGGGGCGGGCGCAGGGGATGGCGTTCGACGTGGATGGGAATTTGTATGTGGCGGCATCGCTGCAGGGACAGCGAGGGATTGTGCGGGTTACTCCGGGGCGGGAAGCTTCGGTGGTGGTGTCGGGGAACAACCTGGTGGGGCTGGCGTTTCTTGAGGATGGGTGCGCGGCGCTGGCTACGCGGGATGCGCTGTACCATATTGCTTTGGATATTGAAGGAAGGAAGCTGGTGTAGAACTAGTTGTTAGTTGTTAGTTGCTAGTTGCTGCGTGCGCCGCGGGTGGCCTCCGGCCGAGGATAACGGTCTAGTGTCGCGAGTCAGAAATTCGTTGAAAGATATGTCGGGCCTTCAGCCCTCGACGTTTATGCTGGAACGCTACCTGGGGCTGCGCCCCAGGCTGGTATATGTCGGGCCTTTGGCCCTAATTCAATTCCACGAATTTGTGACTCAGGACGCTAGAACCAAATCATGATTGCTGAGATTATTGCTGCCGGGTCGGAGATGTTGACGCCGTTCCGGCAGGACACGAACTCACTGTATCTGACGGCACGGCTGAACGAGCTGGGCGTGTCGGTGGCGTTCAAGACGATTGTTGGGGACAACTTTGAACACCTGGCGGGTGCGGCGAAGATTGCGATCTCGCGCGCGGAT
>DASWCA010000424.1:0-3511 GCA_036390355.1 Acidobacteriaceae bacterium | reverse complement strand
GGTGACTTTGGGCCGGCGGCGTATGAGTTTGTCGACTTTCTTGCGGCGGCGAAGCAGCGTTTGTGGCAGGTGCTGCCCCTGAGTCCGACCGGATATGGCAGCTCGCCGTATTCGGCGCTGTCGGCATATGCCGGGAACCCGGTGCTGATCTCGCTGGAGCGGCTGGTGAACGATGGCTGGATCGCGGCGGAAGAGCTGGAGGGATTGCCCGGATACGAAGGGGCCGCGGATTTTGGGGCGGCGGCTGCGCGAAAGATTCCGCTGATCGAAGAAGCGGCGGCGAGCTTTCTGGACAATGCAAGCGACGAGCAACGCGCGGCGTTTCAAATATTTTGCCAAAACAATGTGACGTGGCTTCCGGACTATGCGATGTTCAACGTGCTTCGGCGACGGTTTGGCTACGCGAGCTGGAACGAGTGGCCGGCGGAGTTTGCCCAACGCAAGCACGACGCTCTGACCGCAGCGCTGAATGAACACGGCCGCGATCTTGCGATTGAGCAGGCAATCCAGTATTTCTTCGATGAGCAATGGGGCTCGCTGCGGGCATACTGCAAGGACCGCGATATTCGTATTTTGGGGGATGTAGCGATTTTTGTGAATTACGATAGCGCGGACGTGTGGACGCATCCCGAGTTGTTTGAGCTGGACGAGGAGCGGAGGATGATCCGCGTGTCGGGTGTGCCGCCGGACTATTTTTCAGCGACGGGGCAAAGGTGGGGCAATCCGCTGTACAAATGGGGCGAGCTGAAGGAACGCGGCTTCGACTGGTGGGTTGCGAGGATTCGCCGGACGCTTGCGCTGTACGACACGGTCCGGCTGGACCACTTCCGCGGGTTCGAGGCGTACTGGTCAATTGCATTCGACGAGGAGACGGCAGTCAATGGGCAATGGGTGAAGGCGCCAGGGTACGAGCTGTTTCAACGGCTGAAGGATGTGTTTGGCGATCTGCCGTTTATTGCCGAGGACCTTGGACTGATTACTCCCGAGGTGGACGAGTTGCGGGAGCGCTTCGGAATGCCGGGGATGCGGATTTTGCAGTTCGGCTTTTCGGATCGCGGAGCACATCTGTATCTACCTCACCAATATGTGCCCAATACGGTTGCATATACCGGTACGCATGACAACAACACCATGCTTGGCTGGTGGAGGGAAGGCGCGACCGCGGAGGAACGAGCTAACGTGCAGACCTATCTGCAGCCCATTAAGCACGATGGCGACATTGTGTGGGCGATGATGCGGGCAGCGGCTCGGTCGGTGGCGAACCTATGCATCTTTCCCATGCAGGACATCCTTCAACTGGGCAGCGAGGCGCGCATGAATACTCCTTCCGCACACGCGGGAAACTGGACGTGGCGATACGAAAAGGATGCGCTGCACTCGGATTGTGCGGCGAGGTTGGCGGAACTGATGGAGATGACGGACCGCGACGGATATGGAACGCCGAAAGTTGAGGCGGCAGCGATCTTATGACGATGCCGGGCATCGCGTCGAGGTTTAGACTGGTGAGAACGAATTCAAATTGACAGGAGCAACAATGCCTCTTTCCGGCGAAGCAATACGCACGATGAACTACGTGGACGATATTTCGGTAACGCTGCGGCGAATTTTGACGGTGCTGCCGTCGCTGACGGAAGAAGAACGGAAGCGCGTCTCGGACCACATCAAGGCGGCGGATCCAAGCTAGGAGAGCGTGCTTCAGGCTGTGCAAGGCAAGAAGTGAGCGGAGGCGATTCCCTGCCCGCCGCGTTTGCGATACGCAGGGTCGCGGTGATCGGCGCGGGGACTGCGGGACGAAGCTTTGCGCTGGCGTGTGCTGCGGCGGGCTTCGATGTGGTGCTCGAAGATGTGATGCCGGCGAACCTGCGGCGGGCCCAGGAGGAGTACGCGGATCTTGAGGCCGTGAACTCGGGCGCGCAGGGCTCGCGCGGCAGGCTGGAGATCGCGCTGACGATCGAGGGGGCAGTTCGGGCAGCGGATGTTGTGGTGGACTTTGTGCCGGACGAACTGGAGTCAAAGCTGGAGATTTTCTGCCTGATCGATCGCATGGCTCCGCCGAAGACGATGCTGCTGACGCCGAGCGACGCGTTGAGCATTACGGATCTGGCTTCATGCACCTACCGGGCGGACCGCTGCTTTGCGGTGCGCGGCGGACTAGTCTCCGGTGGGCCGGTGCGGCTGGTGCATCCGGCCAAAGCATCTCAGGCCGCCCTGGATGCTGTGGACGCATTTCTACGGACACTGGGCGGCGAGGTCCGGATGGAAGAGGACGCGGACGCGCCGATGCTGGTCAAGAATCTGCGGTGATGGGTTGGCTGGTTGGGCTACTTGTAGCCCATGCCGTCGAGGACTCCGCGCATGTAGGCGAAACTTTCCACGACTCCGGGCATGGGGTCGTCGGCGAAGATTTCGTATTCGAGGTCGACGTTGCCGGGATAGTGCGTCTTGATGAGCGCCTGGAAGATTTCGCGGATGGGCATGACGCCCTCTCCGACGGCTACCTGGCTCTCCTTCGCAGTGGCGTCGGCGAGATCCTTGATGTGAATGTCGTGGAGGCGCGGGCCTGCTGCGTGGATGGCAGCGACGACGTCGGCGCCGGCTCGAAGCGAGTGGCCGAGGTCGATGCAGAGGCCGATGCGCTGGTCGAGGTTCTTGACTGCCGTCAGGACGTCGAAGGGCGATGGGAAGTTCTTGTCCTCCGGGCCGTGGTTGTGGATCGCGAGCTTGATGTTGTATTCCTTGACGAATTTTTCCAGGCGCGGAAGGTTCTGGTGCGTGGGGGCGCAGACGGCGATGGGGATGCCTGCGGCCTTGAGGTACTCGAACTTGGGGCGGATGTCGTCGTCGTCATCCTTGGCGAAGGTGATGTTACCGGCGGCGGTGAGAGTAAAACCGGCGGCACGGTATTCGGCGGCCTTCGCGGCAACCTGATCGAGGGGCTGCATGGGAAGGTGCATGTCCTTGAGGTTCAGGTAGGGCGTCTTCAGCTTGTGCATGAAGTCGACGAGGTGCGCCGAATCAAAGTTGCGGAAGGTGTAGCTTGCGATGCCGAGGCGAATGGGAAGCGCGGTGGGCGCGGAGGGCTTCGGCAGTTGTGCCGGGCTCTTTGCTTCTGCGGCGGCGGGAAGGAGTGTGGCTGCGGTGGCGAGGGCCCCGGTACGAAGTAATGTGCGTCGAGTGAGTTGATTCGCTGAGTTTGTCATCGGGCGCAATGGTAGCGCGAGTGATGTCAGAAAGCAAAGCGGATGCCGGGGTGTGCGCTATTCGGATTTTTTGCGGAGGTCTACGATTTGCGGGTGGAGGAGTTTTGCGGTGAGCGAACGGGTTAGGGCGTCGACTGCGGCTTGCTGTTCGGGGGTCAGGTCGGCGAGACGTTTGGCGGCGCGGGACAGTTCGATCTGGCGGAGGGCTTCGGCGGTCTGTTGCAGGGCGACGATGGCGGGGACGGCGTCGAGCGATTGCAGGCGCTGGTGGTACTTCTCCACTTCGCTGCTGACGATCTTCTCGGCGGCGG
>DASWCA010000423.1:0-8364 GCA_036390355.1 Acidobacteriaceae bacterium | reverse complement strand
AGTGGTGAATGCCCGGGTTTCAGATAGGAGCTATGCGCGGGGGATTCGGGTGCGGGCAGTATGGGGACGCGTGCTGCGGCGGGTGGACTTATTTCTGGCGCAGAGCGATGAGGACGCCCGGCGGCTGGTGGGGTTGGGGGCGCGAGAGTATGCGGTTAGAGCGATTGGGAATTTGAAGTACGACGTGCGGGTTGCGAAGGCGAGCCGGGTGGCGGAGTTGATCAAGCGGGCGGCAGGTGGGCGGCCGATTGTGGTGGCGGGAAGTACGGTGGAGCGGCTGGCGGACGATCGACTCAGCGAGGACGAGATGGTCATTCAGGCTTGGGAGGGCGCGTTGCGGCGTGACTTGGGCGCGCTGCTGGTGCTTGCGCCGCGGCATCCGGAGCGATTTGGCATGGTGGAGTCGGTGGTGAGAGAGTTTCGCTATGTGAAGGCGAGCGATTGGAGGGAGGGGCCGGATCGTTTGGAGATTGTACTGTTGGATACGATTGGCGATCTCGCGGCGGTCTATGGAGTGGCGGATGTGGCGTTTGTGGGCGGAAGCCTGGTGAAGCGTGGAGGGCACAATCCGCTGGAGCCGGCGCAGTTTGGCGTGCCTGTGGTGATGGGGCCTTCGTTTGAGAACTTCCGCGATATTGTTGCGAAGATGCAGACGGCGGATGGGATTCGGGTCGTTCTGGATCAAGGTGAGTTGGAGACTGCGCTGATTGAATTGCTGACGGATCGCGAGAAGGCGCGGGCAATGGGCGAGCGGGGACGCACGGTGTTTGAGGCGCAGAGCGGGGCGACGGGTCGGGCGGTTGAGGCTTTGGTCGGGCTGGTGAGGCGGTGAAGGCGCGGCGTGGCTGGGCGTGGCCTCTGGTGCCGCTGTATGCGGCGGGACTGGCGGCGAAGGATGGGTTGCGCGGGCTGGGGATGTGGCCGACGCAGAGTCTGAAATGGCCGGTGGTTAGTGTGGGGAGTCTGTCGGCGGGAGGGGCGGGGAAGACTCCGGTGGTGATCGCTCTGGCGGAGTTGCTGCGGGATCGCGGTTGGGGTGTGGACGTACTATCGCGTGGCTATGGGCGCGGAGGCCGCGGTATCGAGCGGGTCGATGCGGAGGCCGATGGCGCGGCGCGCCGGTTTGGGGATGAGCCGGTCTTGATTGCGCAGAGGACAGGAGTTCCGGTGTGGGTCGGGGCGGAGCGGTTCGCTGCGGGGATGCAGGCGGAGGCGAGCGGCGGCACGGGGCGCGTCGTGCATCTACTGGACGACGGGTTTCAGCACCGCAGGTTGGCGCGGAAGCTGGATGTTGTGCTCGTGACGGAGGATGATTTGGACGATGCGCTGTTGCCGGCGGGCAATCTGCGGGAGCCACTGGCAGTGCTGGCACGGGCGGATGCTGTGGTGGTGCGGGAGGAGGAGCGGGAGAGGGTTGAGGCTCGCGTGCGTACGCTGATTCCGGAGGACGGCCTGATTTGGAGTGTGCGGCGGACCGTCGATTTTCCGGAGACTTCAAGAGTCCCGAATCGCCCATGCGGGCTGATTGCCTTTTGCGCCATTGCGCGGCCGGAGAGTTTTGTTGTGTCGCTCCAGGCTGAAGGCGGGACGGTGATCGAACAGGTTACATTTCCCGATCACCACGTCTACACACCTGCAGATATCCGTCGACTGGCCGATTCGTGGCATTCCCTCGGAGGAGACGCATTCATTACAACTGAGAAGGACGCTGTGAAGATCACTCCCGAACTGCGGGCGCAACTCGAAGCGACAGGGCCTTTGCTGGTTGCACGGTTGCGGGCTGCGTTTATGAACGAGGCGGATGTGGTGCGGGAATTGGAGGCGCGGATCTCGTGAGAGTGCTGATTGTGCGGATCGGGGCGATGGGCGACGTGCTGCACGCGATGCCGGCGGTGGCGGCGCTGCGAGCGGCGCATCCCGACTGCTTTATCGGCTGGGCGATCGAGCCGCGCTGGAGCGACCTGTTGCAGATTGTGGGAGACCCCGAGGACCTTTCGCTGGGCATCCGCATCGGATCGAAGGCGCTGGTGGACCGGTGGTACAGCATCCCGACGCGGGCGTGGAAGCGGAGCCCGCTGTCGACGCATACGCTGAAGGATATTCGCGCGTTGCGGAAGGTATTGCGCGACGAGCGTTTCGACCTGTGCGTGGACATGCAGGGAGCGATCAAGTCGGCGGCTGTGGGACTGCTTGCGGAGGCGAAGGTGTTTGCGGGTCCGGCACAGCCTCGCGAGCGGCTGGCGCGGCGCTTCTACGATAAGCCTGTCACGGTAACAACGGCGCACGTGGTGGAGCAGGGGTGCGAACTGCTCGGCGGCGCAGTGGGAGAGACGCTGCGTCCGGCGCGGGTGACTCTCCCGATGGACGAGGTGGATGAACATTGGGCCGATGGGGCGGTGGGAAGGGAAAAGTTTGCGCTGATCTCTGCTGGCGGCGGGTGGGGAGCGAAGCACTGGCCGGCGGAGCGGTTTGGCCAGGTGGCCGCGAAGTTGGGGCGAGCGGGCGTGCGGACGGTGGTGAATGCTTCGCTGAGCGGATCGACGGATGTGGGCACTGTCGTCGAGGCGAGCGAGGGGTTTGCGCGGGCGGTGCCGTGCTCGGTGGGACAGTTGATTGCACTGGTGCGGCGTGCGGCGGTAGTGATTGCCGGAGATACCGGGCCGCTGCATCTTGCGGCTGCGCTGGAGAGGCCGGTGGTGGCGATCTTTGGGCCGACCGACCCGGCGCGGAATGGACCTTGGGCGACGCGGTCGCGGGTGCTTCGGGATGCGAGCAGCCTGACCAGCCATAAGCGGTCGAAGAAGGTAGAGGCGGGAATGCTGCGGATCGAGGTGGACGAAGTTGCGGCGGCGGCGATGGAGATGCTGGGGTAGTTGCCAGGTACCAGGCGCCAGGCGACAGGTACGTGTTGCCGATTGCAGGTGGCGATGCGGGGTTTAGGCCCTCGGGATGAGAAAATCATCGGGTACGGAAAGGTTTGCGGGCAAGAGTGAGCGGGCGAACGGGTTGGCAGAGGATTGCGCGGCGGATACGGGTGCCCATGGGCTTCGTATTTGCGGCGGTGTTTTTGTGGCTGGCGCGGCCGAGTTGGCGGACGATGCTGGCCAGCCTCGTGCTGGTGGTGCCCGGTCTTTGGCTGCGCGGGTACGCTTCTGGCTATGTCAAGAAAAATGCTGAACTTACGATCACCGGGCCGTATGCATATACGCGCAACCCGCTCTATCTTGGGTCGATGCTGATCGCATTCGGGTTCGCTGCGGCGTCGGCGAGTTGGGTGATTCTGGTGGCGCTGGCCGGGCTGTTCGGGGCGATCTATGTTCCGACGATCCAGAGCGAAGAGGCCTATCTGCGCGAGCATTTTGCGGGTTTCGATGCGTATGCCGGGGAGGTCCCGAGGCTGCTTCCAAGACTGACCGGAGCGGGTAAAGCGGCGGCCGGGGACGGAGTGGCGGCGCACGGGAACTTCTCCCGGGAGCTTTATTTGCGACACCGCGAGTACAATTCGGCTATAGGCGCGGTCGGCCTGTATCTGGCGCTGGCGGCGCGGCTGCTGTTTCTCTCCCGCTGAGCAGTGCAGACATCTTCCCTGTGGGGCTGCGAACTATTGACTGGTCTGAATCTGAATCGTCCCCGGGCTCACTTTTCCGGACTTAGGCTGTCGCGGCTTGCCGTTGCCGGGTTGTGGCTGCTGGCGGTGCAGGCTCTGCAATTTGCTTCGGCGCAGACTGCCCAGACCGTCCAGGCCCAGCCGGTGCAGCGTCCGATCCCCACGTTACAGCCGCCGACTCCGGGATATGTCTTTCCGGCGCGGCAGACGCTGACCTTTACCGTGGACTGGAGGGTGTTTACCGGGGGGACGGCGGTGTTTCACCTGGAGCAGCAGGGCGATCAGTTGAAGGTGACGGCGACGGCGGATACCGTGGGCGCGGTGAATATGCTCTTTCCGGTGATCGACCAGTTCCAGTCGGCGATGGACACGAAGACGGGCTGCTCGGACGGATTCTCGAAGCAGATGCAGGAGGGCCGCCGCAAGGTTTCGAGCGACCTTACGTTCGACTACCACGCCGGCAAGCAGAATGAGGTGGAGAAGAACCTGGTGAAGGGTACGCAGAAGGCGCTGACAGCGTCGATTCCCGCGTGTGTCACGGACTCGCTGTCGGGAATTTTCTATGCGGCGTCGCAAAGGCTGACTGTGGGGCAGGATTTCGGCTTTCCGCTGGCGGACGCGATGCGCACGGTGACGGTGACCATGAAGGTCGAGGCGCACGAGGAGATCAAAACTCCTGCGGGAACGTTCCAGACCATCCGGGTTCAGCCCACGGCAGACGAGGGCGTGGTGAAGAGCCGCGGCAATATCTGGATCTGGTACACCGATGACGCGCGCCATATGCCGGTGCAGATTCGGGCGCGGTTGTTCTGGGGGACGATCACGTTCCACCTGCAGAGCGTCGAAGCAAAATGATTTAGAGGCAAGGAGTTACCGATGCTTTTCGAAGGAGATACGGAACCGACGCCGCCGGAAGGGATGGTTACTGTAGGGCGGTTTGAGAGCCCTGTGGAGGCCCAGATCGCCAAGGGAATGCTGGAATCGTCCGGGGTGGAGTGTTTTCTGGTGGGTGAGAATGTGAACAACCTGCTGCAGGCGGCGTTTCGGGTCCGGCTGCAGGTGCGGGCAGAGGACGAGGCGGAAGCGCGGGAGATGATGGCGCAGTCCGGCTCGGAAGAGCCCGCCGCCGTCCCCGATGAGGGCTGAAGTCCGCACAAAGTGGGTTCGTGGCCGCGCCCCTTCGAAGGAAACAAAGCTGAAGGTTAGGGGTTGGAGTTGAATTGGGCGCGACATTGCATGTAAGTTTGTCATGCTGCTGGTTGAATGTCGTTTGTGTGACGTGTGAACTAGCAAGATGGCGACCGAATGCCATCTGAAGATGTGACGGCTGATACTGCCAGACGACGGGCAGTTCGCGTGAAATTAGGTTGGAAGGTTCTGCCGTAATGGTTTCGGGCAGTTCGAAGAGTTCGATGTTCTGCTATTTGAGTGCGATGAGAGGGTTGGGGTGAGAGAGATGAAGATTTTTGGATTAGGGATTGCGAGTACGTTGGCGGCATGCCTTCTGGGCGTCGCAACGTTGGCTCAACCTGGACAACTGCTGGCGCAGGGAGCGGGGAGCATTCATGGCAAAGTGGTGAATCCGGCAGGCATGCCGCTGACCACGGGAGAGGTCCGGCTGACCACCGAGAAGAACCCGACCGCGGTGAAGAAGTTCGATTACACGTTCCCGATCGATGGAAGCGGCAACTACAAGGGTGCGGACATCAAGCCGGGCAGCTATATTGCGGGGGTCTACCAGAACAATAACAGCGTCGACTTTATGACCGTGCAGATTGCAGCCAGCGACGACAAAGCCGTCGACTTCGACATGACCCGCAAGGAGTACATCGACAAGATGAGTCCGGCGGACAAGCAGGCACTTGAGGAATACAAGAAGAAGAACCAAGAGACGGTTGCGGCGAACGCCAAGATAGGAAACCTGAATAACCTTCTGAAATCGGCGCGCGCAGCGACGGCGTCGGGCAACTTCGACGAGGCCGTGAAGAACATGACGGATGCGACAACGGCCAAACCCGACGAGCCGATCCTGTGGGAGACTCTAGGCGACGCACAGCTTGGCCAGGCAAACGCGGCAGCCAAGACGGCGCGGGATGCCAAAGTTACGGACGCGTCGGTTCCGGACAAATATGCGGCGGCAGAGGCCTCGTACCAGAAGGCTCTGGATCTGAATGCGAAGGTGGCCAAGCCTAACGCGGAGGTGACGGCCGCGGCGAACAATCAGCTCGGTCAGGCGTTCGGTAAGACGGGCAAGGCCAAGGAATCCTCCGCGGCGTATGAAGCGGCGGCCAAGGCTGATCCTACGAAGGCGGGGACCTACTACTTCAACGAAGCGGCAACGCTGTTCAACGCCAACGCGATGGACGATGCAGCGGCTGCCGCGGACAAGGCGATCACCGCCGATCCGACCAAGGTGGAAGCCTATTACATCAAGGGACAGGCGCTGGTCCAAAAGGCCACGGTCGATCCGAAGACGAACAAGATCACGGCTCCTCCGGAGTGCGTGGCGGCTTACCAGAAGTATCTGGAGCTTGCGCCGACCGGTCCGCATGCAGAAGAGATCAAGGGCATTCTACAAGGTATCGGGGAGTCGGTTTCTTCAACCTATAAAGCGCCCAAGAAGAAGTAGGCTTGGGTGTGATGGAAGCGGGAAGCGGCCCTGGGCGATTGAGCCTGGGGCCTTTTCTTGGCTTTGTCGGCGACCGTTATGGTGATGGCTGAGGAGGCTCGATGAACGGGACGGCAGCCGAAACGCGAGTGCTGGAGTTTACGGATGCGCTGGGCGTCGTGTTGCATCATGCAGCAGACGCGCGCGCGCCAGGAGCAGAGAAGGTTGCGCTGCTGACGGCGAGTGGACGGGTGCTGGCCGAGGATGTGGCGGCGGATCGGGATCAGCCTCCCTTCGACCGCGCAACTCGGGATGGGTTCGCGGTGCGCGCGGAGGGATGGTCTCGTGGAGACAAACTGCGGGTGATCGGGCAGGTGCGGGCGGGTGAGGCCTGGGGTGAGTCGCTTGCGAGCGGCGAAGCGGTTGAGATTATGACGGGAGCGGGAGTGCCTCGCGGCGCCGATGCGGTGGCGATGGTGGAGCATGTAGAGCAGGTCGGCGGCGAAGTCTGGGCCGCGGCCGGGCGCGGGCTGCGGGCGGGGGAGAACATTGTCCCGCAGGGCAGCGAGGCGCGCGCGGGCGATGTGTTGCTGCCTGCTGGGATCGTTGTGGGCGCGGCGGAGATTGCGCTGGCGGCTGCGTGCGGGCATGCGGAACTCGCGGTGCGCAAGCGGCCGGCTGTGGCGATTGTGGCGACCGGAGATGAACTGGTGGAGTTGGATCAGACGCCGGAGGCGCACCAGATTCGCAACTCGAACGGGTATGCGCTTGCGGCATTGGTCGAGGCTGCGGGCGGAGAGGCGCGGAAGCTGGCGATTGCGCGGGATACTCGGGACGATGTGCGGGCGCGGATTGTCGAGGGGCGGAGGAGCGATCTGCTGCTGCTGTCGGGTGGGGTTTCGGCAGGCAAATACGATCTGGTGGAAGAGGTGCTGGCGGAGTTTGGAGCGGAGTTCTTCTTTACCGGAGTGAAGATGCAGCCGGGCAAGCCGGTTGTGTTTGGAAGAATAGCGCGTCAGCGGGTCAGCGAGTCAGCGGACGAACGGCGGTGGACGTATTTTTTTGGGCTGCCGGGGAATCCGGTTTCTACGCAGGTGACGTTTCATTGTTTCGTTGAGCCGATGCTGCGGGCGATGTGCGGGGCTGGAGTGACCGCGCCGAAGTTTGTGCAGGCTACGCTGGCGGAAGAGGTGCGCGGCAAGGTTGGTCTGACGCGGATTCTGCCGGCCAGGCTGAAGCAAGATTTAGAGCGGTCGGAGGTGCGGCTGGTGGGTTGGCAGGGGTCGGGTGACCTGGCGGCAAATGCGCGCGCGAACTGCTATGCGGTGCTGCCGGACGGGCGCGATTTGAAGGCTGGAGATGTGATTACAGTGCTGCTGCGGTAGGCTTCCTAGCATGAGCGAAAAGTTGCCGGGCGACAAACTAAGCCACTACGACGAAGCTGGACGGGCGCACATGGTGGACGTCAGTGCGAAGGCGGAGACGCGGCGCGAGGCGGTGGCGGAGGCGTTCGTTGAGTTGAACGAGGCGGTGTTGCGCGCGCTTCCCGAAAATCCGAAGGGCAACCCGCTGGAGGTGGCGCGCTTTGCGGGCATTCAGGCGGCGAAGCTGACGGCGGCGCTGATCCCGATGTGCCATCCTCTGCCGTTGAACTTCGTGGATGTGGATGCGAAGTTGGTTGCGGGCGGCGTGCAAATTACGGCGACCGCGGCGACGGTGGCCGGCACTGGCGTGGAGATGGAGGCGATGGTGGCGGCTTCCATCGCGGCGCTTACGGTGTATGACATGACCAAGGCACTGGATAAGGGGATACGCATTCGCGAAGTACTGTTGGTGTCGAAGAGCGGTGGCAAGAGCGGCGACTACAAGCGCGGCTAGGCTTCCACGAGGCCGTAACGCCGCTGCCACTGTTGCTTGAGGCGGTCCCAGACGGCGGTGATTTCCGCGTGCGCGATTGCCGGGTCGGGCGCGGCGGCGAAGCGTTCGGCTTCGAGCTTGGCCAGTTCGAGGATCGCGCGGTCGCGTAGCAGATTGGCGACGCGGAACTCTGGGAGGCCGGTCTGTCGCGTGCCGAAGAACTCGCCGGGGCCGCGCTGCTGGAGGTCGAGTTCGGCGAGTTCGAAGCCGTTCTGGGTGGCCACCAGTGCGT
>DASWCA010000422.1:0-4721 GCA_036390355.1 Acidobacteriaceae bacterium | reverse complement strand
GACAGCTCCGCAGCAACCTTCCACCGTCGTCATCCTGAGCGAAGGGCGCAGCCCGCAGTCGAAGGACCCCGAAGAATCCCACATCGCCTCAGCCGGCCGCACCATCCTGCCCCAAAGCTCCGCCTCACCCAACCAACAACCAGAAACCCACAACCAGCAACCTGCAACTTGCTTCAGTCCACGCATAACGGCCGCAGAATCAATATGGGCTTTAGCCTCCGGGACCTTCCCTTCATCGCAAGGCAACCAACAACCAGCAACCAACAGCCAACAACCTGCAACTTGCACCTGACGAAAGTAACCAGTTCAAGGTGACTGCCCGGCGATCATCAGGCATCCTATGGGAAGAGATGCTAGCGAACGCCAATCCGAGTGTCGGCACGGCTCCAAGGAGTCGGTCTGCCCGTGAAGTAGTTGCGATTTGCGCGACCCACGATATCCCCTATGGCTCACGGGAATGCCTCGCCGGATTCATGCGTGCGCTCCATGAAAACAAGCACCTGGCCATGGAGTTCTGGTCGCTGGTGTCGCGCCTGACCAGGGAACGAACGGGCCAGGATTCAAAGCCGGACTGGATACTGGACACAATTCTTGTGGGCGTGACCGGAGAGGGTGTCGCAGAGGCGACCGCATCGCCCGGCGCTCAACGATTGCTCGTCCGCCGGCTGCAAGCCATGCTGGCGGGTGAAGACGTGGCGAGTCCGCCGGAGATCCCCAAAGACCTCCCACAGGAACCGGAACTCAGCAGCGACTTTCAACAGGAGTTGGACCGCGGGGATATTCGGCAGGAGCTGGGCAGCAGCGACATTCGGCAGGAGCTGGACCGCAGGGAATTTCGCCAGGAGCTGGATCGCAGGAGGAGCCTCCCGCGGGAACCGGGTCGCGCCAGGAGCTTTCCGCAGGAATCGGACCACGCCGAATCTCGACGCGAAGACATTCGCATTCAGTTCGCGGACACTTCAGACGTCGTCCCAATTGCGCCTCGATCCGCCACGCCAAGGTCATCGCCGCTGCTCACCGCGGAGCCCGTGCCGGCTGCCTCGATTCCAGTTGAGAGAATTCCAATTGACCCGATTCCACATCGAGTTGATGCGACTCCAATCCGAGCCGCCCGCGGAGAAAGTCAGCGCCTGGTGCTGGAGCCTGCTCCTCGACCTGCCGCTCCACAGGAACTGAATCTTCATGGGCACGAGATCGACCGGCCCATGGCAATCCCTCTCGCGGCCTACGCCGATGCAGCCGCGGAAGGCTCGACAGGCAGGAAGGTGCTCGGCGGGATGCTGCTGGCGCTGCTCATCTGCGGCGGATTGCTGGCCGCACGCTATCGCAACTCTCCCGAGCTAACCCAAATCGGGGACACGTTCCGCAACGGGTACGGCGTGGTCATGGCGTCGCTGCACCGGCAAATGACGCGGCAACCCGCGAACTCGACAATCGAATCAGGGAATTCGTCCCCCGCGAGCGCCGCCGGTAATATGGCGAATCCAGTAGTAGCAAGCGCTGCTCCCGCAGCCAGCACTGCTCCCCCAACGAGCGCCGAGTTACAGCCGCCGAGCGAGCCCGTAACGCAGGCCGCGGCAGCGACTCGCTCCGAATCGACTCGCCCGGAATTAGCGCCGCCACCAGCACCATCGAAGGTCGCGAAGAATATCGACTCTCCCAACACTGAAACCTACCCGGACGAGCCGCAGATACTGCCCAAAGTTGTCGTCCCCTCGGACGAGATGAGAGCGCATCTGATCTCGTCGCGAATCCCCATTCGACCCGAAGGCATGTCGGCACGCGAGGCTCAGGGACTGATTGTGATCCGCGCCATCGTAAGCAAGCAAGGCATCGTCGAACAGCCCCGCGCGATTGCGGGCAAGCCGGCATTGCGTCAAGCCGCGATCGATGCGGTCGCGAAGTGGCGCTACATGCCGTATCGGGTAAACGGCCAACCCGCGGATGTGACGACGACGATCACCGTCGACTTCGCCGGCAACGACGAGTAGCCTCTCACCGCCATCTCTTTGCCATTCACTTAACATCGATGGGATACCCTGTAGCAGAGCTTGCCGCAGGAGCGCCCCACAGTCCGATGACCGCCGCACAATACCGCATGCCCGCCGAATGGGCGCCTCACGCTGCCACATGGATCGCCTGGCCTCATAACCCCGAGGACTGGCCCGGAAAATTCCGTCCCATTCCGTGGGTCTACGCCGAGATCGTGCGCCACCTCTCCCGCGTCGAAGATGTCCACATTCTGGTCAACGACGCAGCCGCCGAGCGCGCCGCAACCTCCGCGCTGCGTCGCGGCGGCGCCAACCTCGCCCGCCTGCACTTCCACCAGTGGGCCACCGACCGCGTCTGGCTCCGCGACTCAGGCCCGATCTTCGTGAAGAACGTACAGGGCGACCTCGCAGCCACCAACTGGAAGTTCAACGCCTGGGCCAAGTACGACAACTGGCGCCGCGACGATCAGATCCCGCATCACGTCGCCAAGCTATACAACATCCCGGAGATCAAACCCGAGGTCCAGCTTGCGAACGAGAAGACCCATCGCCTCGTCCTCGAAGGCGGTTCCATCGACACCAACGGCGCGGGCATTCTCATCACCACCGAAGAATGTCTGCTTTCTGAAGTCCAGCAGCGCAATCCTGGAGTCAGCCGCGAGCAACTCGAGCAGGCCTTCCGCGAGTACCTCGGCATCGAGCAGACCCTCTGGCTGCATCGCGGCTGCGCCGGTGACGACACGCACGGCCACGTCGACGACGTCACCCGCTTCGTGGATGAGAACACGATCCTCACCTGCATCGAGCCCAACACCGCCGACGAGAATCATCTTCCGCTCGCCGAGAACCTCGACCGCCTCCGCTCCGCCCGCAATCTTCAAGGCAGTGCCTTCAAGGTCGTCAAACTTCCTATGCCTTCACCCGTTCTCTTCGAAGGCCAGCGGCTGCCTGCGAGCTATGCCAACTTCTACATCGCCAACGGTCTGGTTCTGGTGCCAACCTTCAACGATTGCCACGACCGTCTCGCGCTCAACATCATCGCCGACTGCTTCCCCACCCGCGAAGTCGTCGGCATCCACGCCGTCGACCTCGTCTGGGGCCTCGGCACGCTGCACTGCCTCAGCCAGCAGGAGCCCGCATGAACACGGTAGATGAACTCTCTGCATCGAACGGATCGGAGCCACCATGCGCAAGTCAATTCTTCGCCTCATACTAACCGCAGCTATCATCGCGTCCGCACCCGCAACTGCGCAGCGACCCACCATTCTCCGCAACGCCACCCTCATCGACGGCACTGGCGCTCCCGCTCGCCAGCACGTGGACATCACGCTCCGCGATGGCCTGATCGCATCCGTCGCGCCCACCTCGCAGGCCAAGCCCGCTGGCGTCACCATCGTCGATTGCACGGAGAAAACCGTCATTCCCGGACTTATCAGCGCGCACTCGCACCTCGGCGTGCTCGAAAATAATGCCGAGCCATCGAGCAAGGCGTACAACGTCCCTAACGTCACCGCCGCTCTCAATCAGTTCGAGCGATTCGGCGTGACTACGATCGTCTCGCTCGGCCTCAACCGCGACATCGGCTACGATCTTCGCGCCCAGCAGCGTGCCGGAGCGCTCGGAGGCGCTACGCTCCTCACCGCAGGTCAGGGCATCGGCGTCCCCAACGGAGCGCCTCCGCTCGCAGTCGCCTTCGACCAGGTCGACCGTCCCAGCACCGCCGAGGAGGCGCGCGCGGACGTCGACACCTTCGCCGCCCGCCACGCCGACATCGTCAAAATCTGGGTCGATCCGCTCCACGGCAAATCGCCCGAGATGTCGCCGTCCATCTATCAGGCCGCTATCGACCAGACCCACAAAGATCACCTGCACATCGCGGCACACGTGTACGCCCGCGATGACGCCCGCGCACTCGTCAACGACGGCATCGACGTCCTCGCGCACTCCATTCGCGACCAGCCTGTCGACGCTGCATTCGCGCAAGCGATGCTCCAGCACCACACCTGGTACATCCCCACGCTCGCGCTCGACGAGTCGTTCTACCTCTATGCCGCCGAGCCGGCGCTCCTGCAGTCAGAATTCTTCCGCCAAGCCGCTGGCGGGCAGCTTCTCGCCAAGCTCCAGTCGCCCGACTACGCCTCCAGAACGCTCTCCGACCCTGCCACTGCGCAACATCAGCAGGACGAAAAGATCGCCCGCCAGAATCTGAAAACCCTCGCCGACGCCGGCGTTCAGATCGCCTTCGGCACCGACTCCGGCGCAACTCCCGGACGCATTCCCGGCTTCTCCGAACACCGCGAGCTTGAGGACTTGGTCGCTGCCGGCCTCACTCCGCTCCAGGCAATCACCATCGCCACCGGTAAGACCGGCCAACTCATTCACGCACTCGACCCCACCCTCAAGGTCGGTCTCATCTCGTCCGGCTACTCCGCCGACCTCATCGTCCTCAACGGCGACCCGCTCGCCGACATCAAAAACACGCGCCACATCGCCGCCGTCTACCACCGCGGCAAGCTCATTCCGAACCCACTGCCACAAGATTAGCTAGTACACTCTGGCCCATGGGACGCATTGGCAGCTCGGATAACTTCACTTGGCTCGAACATTGGTACAGCGGTCAATGTAATGGCGACTGGGAGCATAGTTATGGAGTCGAAATCGAAACGATCGACAATCCAGGTTGGAAGGTCAAGATCGATTTGAATGGCACTCGCTTCGCTGAATTGCCCA
>DASWCA010000421.1:0-3143 GCA_036390355.1 Acidobacteriaceae bacterium | reverse complement strand
AGTTCGGTGCCGTATCGTTGATTCGTAACATCGTGGAAGTCTCCTTATTGGAAAGTTCAGCGGCTGCCAGAAAGCCTGCGTTACGCTGATATGATGGTTTTACAGCCGCCGGCTGCCGGGAACCATGGACGCGCGGTGAGTGCGACATGAGTTTTCGATGAGTGAACAGTTTTCGATGAGTGAACCGGCGACTTTCCTTCGTTTCGACGTATTCGAGCTTGATACAGGCTCCGGTGAGCTCAGGAAGAACGGCGACCGCATCAAGCTGCCGCCGCAACCGTTCCGGGTTCTGGAACTGCTGGTTCGCCGCGGCGGAGAAGTTTTGACGCGCGCCGATATCCGTGAGCGCATCTGGTGTGACTCCTTCGTCGATTTCGAACAGGGCCTGAACTTCTGTATCCGGCAGATTCGCGAGGCGTTGGGCGACACTGCCGACGCGCCTCGCTTTATCGAGACGCTGCCTCGCCGCGGCTACCGTTTTCTTATTCCCGTGGAAGCGCCGGCTGCCGCGGAGCCGAAAGCCATCCGAAGCCTGATCGTTCTGCCGTTCCGCATGCTCCGACCCGATCCCGGTACGGAGTTCCTTGCGTTTAGCCTGCCGGAAGCGTTGACCACTTCGCTGTCGGGGCTGAAATCCCTGGTGGTGCGTTCCAGCCTGGCTGCGACGCGATTTTCGGCCGGAACGCAGGACCTGAAAACCGTCGCGGCCGAGGCCCACGTCGATCTGATTGTTACCGGTACCCTGCTTTCTACGGGCGACGAAATCCGCGTCACCGCGCAACTTACGGATGCGGCAACCGGGACGCTGATGTGTTCCCACTCCACTCAGACTTCGATTGGCCATGTGTTCCGGCTGCAAGACGAGCTGACCGAGTACATGGTCGAGGCGCTTTCTCTGCAACTCACGTCTCGCGAACAGCGGAGCCTCAGGCAGGATGTCCCAGCAGACCCGAAGGCGTACGAGTACTATTTGCGTGGCAATCAGTTTAGCCACGATTCGAAGCAGTGGGGCGCAGCGCGCGATCTGTATTTGCGATGCGTGGAGGCCGATCCGTGCTATGCGCCGGCGTGGGCCCGTCTTGGGCGAATCCACCATGTCATGGCCAAGTAGTGTGCTGGGCATGCTCAGCAGCTTGGAGGTGAAAGTCCTCCGCCCAACCTGATGGAGGTGAAGGGCTAGTGATAACGCAAAGGCTATCGTCGCGAGGCGAGGTCTGAAGGAAGCGTGGAGCAAACGTGCGAGTCGATGGACAAATACCGGATATAAGGCGCCAGCGCCGGACGAGCGGGCTACTTACCGCGAAGTCCATATCCATCAAAGGTGCGAAGCGTAGATCCGGCGATTGCGCACGGAAGGCGGCTGAGATTACCCCAGGAGATCTGTCCTGTGTCGCTTCGGCGACTGAGGCTGTCGAGAGGCAGCTTGACCGCAGGGCAGAAGTCAGCAGAGGGCATAGTGGGTCATGTCGTCGGCAAGGTTAGTGAGGCACTCCGTAACCGAAAGGTGGAGTCAACGGATAGGCCGAGCCGGGAACGGTGGCTGAAGGCCCGAACGAGAGGAGCGGTTAGTAGGAAATGGATCTCAGGAGCGACATGCGGCAGAACGTCCAGGGGGAACTGGACTTCTCGTCCGCGCCAGCGGGTGAAGCCCGCGAAGCGGGAAGGGAAGGGACCGAATCGTTTCCGGCGGTGCATGGACCCGAAAGCCCAGCCAGCACGAATCGATTGATGGAGGAAGTATGTGAGCGAGAAAACCTGAAGGAAGCATTGCGGCGGGTGAAGGCTAATAAAGGTAGTGCGGGCGTCGATGGGATGACCGTCGATGAAATCACCGGCTACTTGAAGCAGCACTGGCCAGCCATCCGGGAACAACTGCTGAACGGGACTTACGAGCCGAAGCCGGTGAGGCGGGTGGAAATCCCCAAACCGGACGGGGGAGGGGTCAGAAAGTTAGGCATTCCTTCGGTGCTGGATCGATTTATCCAGCAAGCGGTGATGCAGGTTCTGCAAAGGCGGTGGGACCGGACGTTTTCCGATTACAGCTACGGTTTTCGGCCGGGACGGTCGGCCCATCAAGCAGTGGCTCAGGCGCAGCAGTATATCGCCGAAGGCCACAGCTGGTGCGTTGATTTTGATCTGGAGAAATTTTTCGATCGAGTCAATCACGACAAACTGATGGGGCAGATCGCCAAACGAGTCGAAGACAAGCGGCTGCTGAAGCTCATCCGGGCATTCTTGAATGCCGGGGTGATGGAGAACGGGTTGGTCAGCCGGAGCGTGGAAGGGACTCCGCAAGGAGGTCCACTTTCGCCACTGCTCAGCAACCTCGTGCTCGACGAACTGGACCGTGAGTTGGAGCGCCGGGGACATCGCTTCGTTCGATTTGCAGACGACAGTAACATTTACGTTCGCAGCGAGCGGGCGGGTCAACGGGTGATGGAGAGTATTACGCGATTCATCACGCAAAGGCTCAAGCTCAAGGTTAATGAGACGAAGAGTGCGGTGGCGCGACCGCAGGAACGGAAGGTTCTCGGATTCAGCTTTAGCGCCGGTCCAGAGGTCAAGCGCGTCATTGCGCCAAAGGCCCTGGATCGGTTTAAGCGTCGCATCCGGGAGATCACGCGACGAGCGAAGGGTGTCAGCATGAAGACGACAATGGAGGAGTTGGTTCCGTATATGCGGGGCTGGCGCAGCTATTTCGGCTTCTGTGAGACGCCTGTGGTGCTGAAATACCTCACTCGCTGGGTCCGGTTGCGGCTTCGGGCCGCTCTGTGGCGGCAGTGGAAAACACAGCGCCGTCGCCGGGCGGCACTGATCCGGCTGGGGGTCGCGGAGCGGCTGGCGAGTAATACGGCCGGCAGCGGTCGTGGCCCTTGGTACCTCGCCCGGTCCAGAGCTCTGTCGGTCGGGCTCTCGAATGCGTACTTTCGGTCGCTTGGCCTTCCATCATTGGTCGACGACTGTTAGCGTAACCGCTCGAATCGCCGTGTACGCGACCCGTATACACGGTGGTGTGGCAGGGGTCGGCGGGTGACCGCCGCCCCTATGCCGATCGCAGCCGGCCTCTGAAGCCGGCTGGATCACCCATACATTAATCAACTGCTCGCATCCGCGGGCTAAGAAAATGTCCACCCTTTGCGAAA
>DASWCA010000420.1:0-7725 GCA_036390355.1 Acidobacteriaceae bacterium | reverse complement strand
ATCACCGCGCTGCATCTTCCCGACTTCGATGCGGCGGTGTCGCAGGTGGTTTGGTTTCGCGACTATGCAGCCTACTGCGGGACGGCGCAGACGGCCAAGGGCGGACTGTTCGCGATCGTCGCCCAGTTGGGCGCGCGCCGGGCTGTGGTGCAGAAGCAGATTGGGAAGTGGCCGCAGGCGGCGCCGTCTGAGCCGGTTTGCAAGGCCGCCGAGTGGCAGCGTGCGCCCATGCGCGTCACCCTGCAGCCTATGGGTGGCGAAGCAATGACCTTCGACGTCGTGGGCACAGCGTCGCTGATCGAAGAGGGCGACGCGCCCGACGAGCCATAGCGCTCACGGAGAGCGGAACTGTGGCTAGTTCGCCGCCCCCGAAATGTACGCGTGCAGATGGCGGATCGTCTGCTCCTGCTCCGAAATCACGCAGTTCACCAGATCGCCAATCGAGACGACACCGACCACGGTACCGTGTTCTGTCACCGCTAGATGGCGGAAATGCCTGTCTGTAATGATGCGCAGGCACTCGCCCACAGTATGTTGGCGGGTTACGGTCATGACCGGGCTGCTCATAATCTCCGAGACCGGTGTGTCCTTGGACGAACGCCCCTGCAGGACAACTTTGCGCGCATAATCGCGCTCGGAGACGATTCCCAGCAACTCGCCGCGCTCCATCACAAGCAGCGCGCCGACCCCCTTCTCGGCCATCACCTCGATCGCCCGATAGACGGAAGCGTCTGGCGGTACCGATAAGACTTCTCCATCCTTCTGCCTCAGGACTGCGCCTACGGTAGTAGTCAGTTCGCTCATAACGGCACCTCAGGCGTCGAATTATTACCTTCTCAACGGGCCTCAGTCAAACGCGATTCTTCGATGCGATGCCGGCCGGCGGTATCATCATCCAATGGAGTCGCTTGACAGCCTGTTGCGCGAGGCCGAGATCGCCCACGGACATCTTTGTGCAGGGCAGGTGCTGGGCGTGCGCATGGCGATGCTGGGGTGCCGCATGCTGGGCATCGAGGATCCGCGCGGCCTGGTCCATCGATCCGACCGCAAGCGCCTGGTGACGTTTGTGGAAATTGACCGCTGCGCCACCGACGCCATCGCTGTGGTGACCGGATGCCGTCTGGGAAAACGCGCACTCAAGTTTCGCGACTGGGGCAAGATGGCGGCGAGCTTTCTGGATCTGGGTCGTCCGGCCGATCCGGCGCTTGGGCTCGATGCGATCGCCGGAGGACGCGCCGTGAGGATTGCAGCGCTGGAGTCGTCGAAAGACCGCGCGCGCGAACTTTATCCACTCATCGAAGGAAAGAACGCGCAGCAGATGCTCGCGTATCGCGAACTTCCGGACGAGGAGCTCTTCTCGACGCAGTGGGTTTCGATCCCGCTGCATGCGCGCGAGATGCCCGGATACAAGTCCGCTCGCATCGCATGCGAGGTGTGCGGCGAAGGCATCAACTACGACCGCGAAGTGGTTCGCGACGAGGCCGGTATGCGTCGCACTCTGTGCCAGTCCTGCGCCTTCCCCGAATCGCGCTACTTCCAACCGCTATAAACTGCGGCATTTGCGGCGGAGATCGAAGTAAGATTGTGGTGAAGACTGCGGCGCTAAACAGGAGCATAGAGATTGCAGAAGTACTTCTTCATCGCCATTGGCGGAGCTCTGGGATCGATTGCCCGCTATATGGTCGGCACCAGCGTGAGTAATCGGCTGGGAATCCGCTTTCCGTTCGGCACATTGATCATCAACGTCTCCGCGTGCCTGATTATTGGTCTGTCGCTGGAGATTCTGAACCGGCATACGAACGTCAATCCGGCGTTGCGCTACCTGATCCCTATCGGTTTCCTTGGGGCGTACTCGACGTTCTCCACATTTGAGTGGGAGATTTTTTCGAGTCTGAACAGCGGAGCATTCTGGATTGCCGTTCTGTATGTCGGAACCAGCCTGATATTCGGACTGATCGCGGTTGCGTTGGGCTCGGCTCTTGGAAGGGTGCTTTCGTGAGAACCGATGGCTGGCGTATCTTGATGGCCTGACGCGAATGCTGCGCTGCCGGGTTGGAGGTCTTTATGTTGCAGGCGGGTAAAGCTCTAAAGGTTTCGATCTATCTCAGCGAGGGTTCCAGACATCATAGTACGGCGAGCGAGTCCAGCATCCTGGATTTTCTTCTCCACCATGGTGTTTCTGGAGCGTCGGTTTTCAAGGGTGTGGCGGGATTTGGCGCGGACCATCACGTACATTCGGTATCGTTTGTAGAGCTGTCTGACCATCTTCCCGTGAAGATCGAATTTGTCGAAACTCCGGAGAAGGTCGATGAGTTGATGGCTAAGCTGACAGAGCTCGCCGGCACCGGAATGATCACTCTCAACGAGACCACGGTCGTAAAGCCGGCAACTAAATTGAAGCCTTCGCACCAGGCGAGTCATCCATAGACCGAACCAAATCAGCACGAGTCCGTAATCACTCGCAGCGTCATGCGTGCCCGACGGCTATTGCCTGGTTCTGGTAGGATGAGGCGGTTTCGACCATAAATTATCAACTCAAACGAGGTGTGTCATGGGTGTGCGGACAGTTGCGATGTGTATGGTGTTGGGCGCGAGTTCCATGATGGCGGCTGCGCAGATGCCGGCGGCGGGTTCGGGGCCGGCCGCGGGGACCATGGTGACACCCGCAAAAGCAGTCGATGCGCAACTTAGCCTGATAGAAAGCGAAATGATGGGCGCCGTAAAGGCAATGCCCGCGGAGAAGTTCAGTTTTGCGCCCAGTGCCGCGATCTTCGTGCCCGCGCAGAGCACTGAGTTTGCGACGGTGCGGACGTTCGCCCAGCAGGCGGCCCATGTTGCGCAGGCGAACTACTTTTTCTACATGACCGTCAGCGGATTGAAGCCGGATGTGGATGTCCGCAGCATTGCAAAGCTGGCAACCAAAGATGAAATCGTCGCAGCGTTGGCTGGGTCCTTTGCGTTCGGGCACAAAGCCATCGCGACGTTGACACCGGCGAATGCCTTCGAGGTGGTCCAGATATCGGAGCCGCTTTTGATGACGCGCGCGACGCTGGCGCAGTTTGGCGTGTCGCACGCCAACGACCACTACGGGCAGATGGTGGAGTATCTGCGGATGAATGGCATCATCCCGCCTGCGAGCGCCAAGTAAGGATAAAAAGATCAAGATCTGTTACACGTCGCTCACGGCGCACAAAGCGTCGGCAGGCGCGCGGAGACAAGCGCGCGGATGCGAAGTTCGATGGCGTTGATTGAGTTGTCTGCTTCGTCGTGGACGATCGAGCAGACTCGGTTCGGCTCGCGGGCTGCGATCTGCTCGTACCCAGCGTGAATGCGGGCGTAAAAATCATCCGACTCGCGCTCGAAACGATTCTCGTCCGTACCTTCCGTCTGGGAGCTACTGTTGTTGCGTCGGCGAGCGCGACTCAGCGAAGCTTTGAGTGGCGGCAGCAGCAGCAGCGTGAGGTCGGGCTGCAGGTTGTTGCACACAGCGGCGTGCATGGCCAGAATGCGTTGGCTGCCGAGCTGCCGTCCGGCTCCCTGATACGCTTCGGAAGAATCGGTGAAGCGATCGCAGAGCACGATGGAACCGGCCGCAAGCGCAGGTTCGATAATCTCCGCGATGGACTGAGCGCGGTCGGCGAACATCAGGGCCATTTCCGCGAGCGGGGTGATTGGGCCGAGCGCGGATTCCGAGCGCGAGTCGAGCAGAATGGAGCGAATCCGCTCGCCAAGGTGGGTCGAACCCGGGTTGCGGAGGGTGACAACGGTGTGTCCGGAACTGGTGAGCCAGGCGGCGAGACGGCGAAGCTGGGTGGTTTTGCCGGAGCCGTCCAGACCTTCGAAGGTGATGAAGTAACCGCGCGGCATAGGCCGAGTTTACCGCATGGCCGGGAACTGCATCCTACTCAAGACGTCAGTGGCCGAACGTTTTCGAGGTGTTCCATGGTGACTTTTGGTCTTCTGTTGTTCGCAGGAATGTTCGCGATTGCAGGAATCTTCATTTCGATCGAGGCTAAGAGGCGCAGCGACAACTCCCGCAAGGCTGTTCAGGAAGCTATATCGAAGCCGGAGCAGAGGGCTGCCTCCGATCGAATCCGCAATCGGGCAGCCTAGTTGGCGCTACGATTGATCAAGCGGAGACTCCAGTTTGGGCTTGCGCCGGGGTTGAAGGTGACGGTGAGCGCCCCTTCGTCACCTTCGCGGAGCGCTGGGCCGGAGTTCTTCTGGTCGAGATTGGCGGCGTCAGTCCAGAGGATCGTGGTTGAGCCGCTTCCGAGAACCTTGAAACGATAGTGGAAATCCTGCCCTGGAGCGAGGTTCTGAGTTCCGAAGCTCGCCGATGGATAGTCGACCTCGACCAGCCTCAGCGGCTGCGCCGTGCGGTTGGAGATCGTCGCTGCAATATAGGCCGAGTGACAGCCGGAGAGGGTGAAACAGGCCACAAGCGCGAAAAATAGTTCGTGAAGACGCATCTGGATTCAGGGTAACAGGCTGGAAACCGGAGGAGCCGTCGCCACCAGGCGGCTGGTGCCAATCTTGCGGAACTTTGCACGTGGTCTGAGCGCTGTCCGCGAAAAACTTTGTGATAACCATATCACGCGGCACAAAATTGGACTACACTCTGTCAATTCTTCTCCTCCCCGTTTTTGGGCCCCCCACCTCGCAGGCATTTCCTTGCAGTCCGGCGGACTTGTCCTGCAACAAATCCATGTAGTTTCCAGAACGCTAAAGGAGCTCGCACGACATGAAAAAGCTAATAGGGCTAAGCGCAGGGCTGATTGTTCTTATAAGCAGCGGTAGTGCCATGGTGGCACAGGATTCCCCTGTATTGGGGATGGCGCCGCCGAAGGTGCTGATTATTGAGCGTGAATTTGTGAAGCCCGGCAAGTCCGGCGCCATGCACGAAAAGAGCGAAAGCGCTTTTGTGAACGCGGTGACCGCGGCGAAGTGGCCGACGCATTACTTCGCAGCCGCCTCGTTATCGGGCAAGCCGCGAGTTCTGTTCATGTTTGGTTATCCCACTTTCGAGGCGTGGGAGAAGGATAACCACGACATGGCGAAGAATGCGGTTTTGTCAGCATTAATCGACCGCGCGTCGGTTGCGGATGGCGAGCTGCTGACGGAGTATACGCAAAGCGTGTTTTCGTACGAGCCGGATTTGAGCCTCCATACCGAGGGTGGAATCGTGCATTCGCGGTACTTCGAGATTTCGCAGTACCACGTCAAGCCGGGACACCGGGCAGAGTTTCTGGAGTTGGTGAAGTTGTATCTGAAAGGGTACGAGAAGATACCAACGGCAAACTGGGCGACGTATGGGAGCTACTACGGCGAGGACAATGGCGGACTGTACCTGGCGATTTCGAAGATGACGTCGCTTGCGGAAGACGATGCGAGCATGGGTGACGACAAGAAGTTTTCCGACGCCATGGGTCCGGAAGGGATGAAGAAGGTTCGGGAACTGACTGCCGCGTCGGTCGAATCACAACAGACGAACCTGTTCGAGTTCAACCCGAAGATGAGCTATCCGCCGGATGAGTGGATCAAGGCGGATGCTTTCTGGAAGCCGAAGACTGCGATGTCGGCGGCGGTGAAGAAGCCGGCTGCCCCTGTCGCTCCTGCTGCTCCTTCTGCTCCGTAGGGCTCGAACAACGGTCGAATTGCGGTTGAATCCCCACCTTTCGCGATGCGAGGGGTGGGGTTTCTTTTGGTGGTGGCGGGGAACGGAGGGCTTAAGCGAGGAGGGTTGGGGCGCGTTCGAGGATGCGGGCGGTGAGGACTACCCCGGGGCGGCTGTCGTGGAGGGTGATGGGGAAGGCCAGGACGCTCCAACTGGGGCTTGGGCCGGAGTCCGGAGAGAGAAAGAAGAGGCCGCGGCGGGTGCGGTCGATGTGAGTCTCGCGGGTTTCGGCAACGTTGCGCAGGATTTCCACCCAATCGATGGGAGCGGAGGGGATTTCGACGAAGAGGTTGCGGCCGGGGTACCACTCGCGGGGCTGGCCCAGGTACTCGGCGGCGGTCTCGTTGCAGTAGACCCAGTTGCCGGCGGAGTCGAGGATCTGCACGAGGACGTCGGAGCCGATGGCGAGCGAGATTCGGGAGTAGAAGAAGTCGCGCGCGTCGACGACGACCGGTGAGCCGCGCAGGCGGGCCTCAAAGGAGCGGAGGGCGGCGAGCAGGTCATCGACGGAACTCTGGCCCTTGAGCAGGTGCATATCCTCGACCCCGCCAAAGTGGCGTTCAAGGGTGGCGGACATGATGATGATGGGGACCTGGGGACGCCGCTTGCGGAGCTTTAAGGCGACCTCGGTGCCGAACTGGCCGTGGCCAAGGTGGTAGTCGAGGACGGCGATGTCGATCTCGTCCAGAAGTTGGACAGCTTCCTGGATGGTGGAGGCGGCGACCGAAGCGTAGCCGTGCTGGCGGAGGATGGCTCCGCGGAGATGGAGGTTGACCGGATCGTCATCGAGCAGCAAGACGTTCACGCCCGGTGAGCGGACAAGTTCGAGGCCGGTGGATGCGGGTGGCTCTGGTTGCACTGTTGGTTAGATGCGCAGAAAGGGTTCGCGGGGCAATCTTACTCCTTGTCGCTGTGGGAAGGCTCCTTATTTCGGAGTTCGCGGACGATGTCGGGGAGTCGGTTGAAGAGGGCGACGGACCGCAGCCATTTGCGGTTCTCCATGGCTGGGTAGCCGCTGACGGTGGCGCCGGATGGCACGTCGCCGGGAATCCCGGTTTGCGCGGTGGCGATGGCTCCGTCGCCGATGGTGCAGTGGCCGGCGACGCCAACCTGGCCGGCCAGAATGACGTTCCTGCCGATGCGGGTTGAGCCTGCGAGGCCGACTTGTCCGCATAAGAGGGTGTCTTCTCCAACGGTTGAGCCGTGGCCGACGTGGACCAGGTTGTCGATCTTTGCACCGGAGTGGATGCGGGTTTCGCCGATTGACGCGCGGTCGATGGTGGCGTTGGCCTGGACTTCGACGTGGTTCTCGAGGACGGTAGGGCCGGTCTGAAGGATTTTGTACCAGGCGGCGCCGGGTTCGGATGCGGTCTGGCGGGCGAAGCCGAAGCCGTCGGAGCCGACGATTGCGCCGTTCTGGAGGATGACGTAGTCGCCTAGATGGCAGTTCTCGCGAACGATGGCGTGGGCGTGGGCGAAGAAGTGGCTTCCAATGTGGGCGTTGGGATAGACGACGACGTGGGGGAGGATGGTGGCGTCTTGGCCGAGAACGACGTTTTCTCCGATGACGGCATAGGCGCCGATGTGAGCGTTGGGGCCGACCTTGGCGGTAGGAGCGATGACCGCGGTGGGATGGATTCCGGGGGCGTAAGCGGGCGGCCGATAGAGGAGCTCGAGCGCGCGCGCGAAGGCAAGATAGGGATTGGCGATGCGGAGGGTGGCCGTGGCGATGGGTTCGAATGCGGGATCGACGAGGACTGCGGTGGCCTGGGTGGCGCGGGCGAGCGGCGTGTATTTCGGGTTCGCGACAAAAGCGAGTTGGCCGGGGCCGGCGTCTTCGAGGCCGGCGGCGGAAGTGACTTCGGCGTCGGGATCGCCTTGGAGGGTTGCGCCCAGATGGGCGGCGAGGACGGAGAGCTTCATGGGGAGAATTGTAGAGGAGAAGGTTGTTAGTTGTTGGTAGTTAGTAGCCGATTCCCGTTCTGTGGTCATTCCCGAATCCGCTTTGTCCTTCAACCAACAACCAGCAACCAGCAACCTTCTAAACT
>DASWCA010000419.1:0-13243 GCA_036390355.1 Acidobacteriaceae bacterium | reverse complement strand
GAGCCACTTCGCCGCGCATTCCAGGCGAATGCCGCAATCGCCCGGGGTCTGACCGGGGATCATGCGCTCGCGCCTACTTATTCGCTGCGGGAGGCCCGCGACCTTCGCGTCAACGGAGTCTTCGGGCTAAAGCGCATGTTGGCGCCGGAAAGCTGGCGGCTTCAGGTGGTCGGCACGCAGGCGGAGGCCAGACATCCACGCTATGCAGACGATGTCACAGCCTGGGAGTACAGATACACCACAGAAGGCAGCCGCGAGGACCAGGGGCACGACACCAAAGTCGATCCGAACGCCAGGACCGCCGAGAAGATGGCTCCGGCGGAGATGATGGGCGAGGCAAAGGCCCAGGAGGATCGTGCGGAACGCATGCCTCGCGGCCGTGAGGAAGCCGGCGAGAGCCGCAGCACGCTGATGCTGCGCACGCCCGGACTTTTGTTGACGATGGACGACATTCTGGCGCTTCCGCGTCACGAACTGGTGACGCAGTTCAAGTGCATCGAAGGCTGGAGCGAGATTGTGCATTGGGCAGGCGTCCGCATGGCAGACTTTGTTGAGGCGTATCCGCCACAACTCGTCGACGGCAGCGAGCCGAAGTACGTCTATATGGAAACACCGGACGGGGATTACTACACCGGATACGATCTGAATGTTTGCCGCCATCCGCAAACACTTCTTGTTACGGAGATGATGGGCGCTCCGCTGACGCAGTTTCACGGTGCGCCGCTGCGGCTGCACATGCCGACCAAGTACGGCTATAAACAAATCAAGCGGATCGGTCTCATCGCCTACACCAACGAGAAGCCGGACGACTACTGGACCAAGCTCGGATACGACTGGTACGCGGGACTGTGACCCTGCGGATCCAACTGATATCGCGATACATTCCTTTGGAGGAGTTCGATGAATGAAACTCTCATTCAACCGGCTGGGGCGGCCTCCATGCGGCGCTACTTCGAGAAGCCAGAAGATGAGCTTGCCGCCCGCGTCGAATCGGAGCCGGTGTGTCTCTATCTCGAGACGACAAACCGCTGCAATCTTCTCTGCACAACGTGTCCGCGCACGTATGAGCAACTGGAGCCGGAAGCGGACATGTCCTGGGAGTTGTTCACCAGCATTGTCAGTCAGTTTGAAGGCGTCAAGCGAGTCGTCCTGCACGGCGTCGGCGAGCCCATGCTGGTCAAGGACCTTCCCGAGCGCATTGCATATCTCAAGCAACGCGGCATCTATGTTCTCTTCAACACCAATGGAACGCTGCTGACGGAAGCTAATGGCGAGCGCCTTCTCGACAGCGGCCTCGACGAGTTGCGCGTCTCGCTCGACGCCGCCGAAAGCAGCGTCTTCCAGATGGTGCGCGGCCGGGATATGTTCGACCGCATCGTGACGAACCTTACGAACTTCCGCCGCCGTCAGCGAGAACGCGCATCCGGCCTGCCGCGAGTTTCGCTCTGGCTCACCGGTCTGCGCGAGACCATTGGACAGCTTGAGGCATTCGTCCGCCTGGCCCACCAGATGGACGTGCCTGAGGTCTATCTCCAGCGCCTGGTGTTCTTCGACGACAACGCCGTGGGACTCGCGCGCGCCGAGAGCGCGCTCTTTGAGAAGACGACCGCCGCGGAGGAAGACACCATCCGCCGTGCCGAAGAACTCGCCCGTTCACTTGGGGTCGCCTTCAATGCGTCAGGCGCAACTGAGCCCGGAACCAGCATCAAGCAGCGCCGCGAGGATCAGCCGTGGTCGCTCTGCCGGCGGCCCTGGACGCTGATGTACTTTACGGCGACTGGTCGCGCGCTGCCTTGTTGCATCGCACCGTTCTCCATGCATGGCTACGACAGCTTTACGCTCGGCGATGCGACGCAGCAATCTCTCCGCGACATCTGGAACGGCGATAAATACGTCGACTTCCGCACTGCGCTGAAAGGACCCGAGCCGCCACGCGCCTGTGCCAACTGTGGCCTGCGCTGGAGTCTCTAGACCTCCGCCCGCGCGAGGATAAGGTCTTCAGGAAGCTGGATCCAGCGACGGCAGGCTCGCATTCAATACACCCGCAGGACCTGAAAGAGTCGGTTCTGAGAAGAACTTTCTGTTTCCCTTGACGCTGACGAACGCAGGCGACGGAGGATGCTGCTGGAACCACAGAGTCGCTTCAGAATCGAGCGCCTGGGTCTGTTCGGCCAATGTTGTAGCCAGTTTACGCGTGTCGTGGCCGACGAGATTCTCAGCCGGCGCACCGCCCTGCAGGATAGCAATCCTGAAATGGAAGTAAGCGGCCTTGCTGTCCGCCGGTACGCCCACCCCGTCCCGCTCAATCACGCCCAGCAGGACAGAGGACTTCCAATACCCTCCGTTGGAGGCGAACTCGAGCAATTCCTGTGCTTCTTGCCGAGACTTTGCCAGCTCCGAATGGTGGATCAAGAGCAATGCCAGCGAATGCATTGCCGGCAGATATTTCGCGTCCGCGGACTGGCGCAGGAATCGCGCGGCTTTGGCAAAATCGTGTGCATGATCTGGAATGGAGGAGTAGAGCAATCCAAGATCATAGGCTGAAATAGGATCATGCATCTTCTCGCCAAGTGAATACCAGTGCTCGGCGGCGACCTTGTCCTGCTTCACTCCAACACCAACGTAGTAGAGCGTGCCGAGATAGGTCGCGCCGGTGCCGTTTCCCTTACGAGCAGCCTCCTCGAAATATCGTGCTGCTATGGCTTCATTCTTCTTGACACCCACACCGGACACATACAGCACTCCAAGGTTGAGGATGGCATCGGAGGAACCGGAGGAGGCGGCAAGCTGATACCAGTGAAGCGCGCGCGCCGCATCAGCCCTTACGCCAAGACCTGCCTCGTACAGATAGCCAACCAGATTCTCTGCCTCGGGATTGCCGCTTTCAGCCGCCTTCTGATACCAGTGCGCCGCCAGTTTCGGATCCTGTGCCACGCCGTTGCCCATCAGGTAAGCCTCCGCCAGCAGAATCTGCTGATTGACAAAACCCTGTTCCGCCTTCGCCTGAAGCTCAGCCAAGTTGGGTACGGAAGCATGAACAATGCGGGGATGGAAATCAACCACCACGCAAAGCATGAGCAACCATGGGGACAAACGCCGTGACCACTTGAGACTGGTTCCCATCATGATTCCCTCCATAAACTGCGATCGATGCCACCGTTTTTCGGCTTATCGCTGCGCCCGGGAAGTGTGAAGCTGTGCGTCGTAGACTTGCGGATTACAGGCAGGTTATCAACGAAATCTGATCATGAAGGCGTACCTCATCCCCGATTGAAGCTGTGCAGCAGCACTTCGGGACACTTGGTCGTCGCAATCCGGTAACTCATCACAAAAATGCACAAAATGCATTTTTCTTGACAGCCATCGTCGTGTACGAACGGGCGAAGAGATGCGGTTCTATTCGGATGGAGTGATCGACCCAGGTCCCGGAACCCTCGTGGGACTCATGGTTTGAATGCGATGAGTGTCCGGGGTTGAAAAGAGATTCAGGCGCGCGCGCCACAAATATTCTCGTTCATCAAAAAACCGAGGACATTGAGGAGCCAGCGAAGAACTGCTCACTGCTTTGTCGCCGAGGAGGCGATCAACCCTGCCGCTTCGACCCCTTGATCGCGGCTGGCACGATCCTGTCGTGCGCTCCGTTTCGCTCCTGCATGAAGTCGATCAGACGTTCCTTCACCAGAGCGATGTGGTTGCGCATCGCACTCTGGGCCTCTTTTCGACTTCCCCTCTCCAGCGCTTCGAGGATCGCCTTGTGCGCACTTGGAGTGGTCGACGCGGAAAGGTCGTAGGTCTTGCGCCGGCAGAGCCAAATCTGGTTCTGTATGTTTGCCAGGACTCGTCCGAGTTCAGCATTACACGTCGCGCTCGCGATCAAGCCATGGAACCTTGTGTCTTCCTCGATGTGTCCGATGCGGTCATTCGCCTTGAGAAGCTTGCGGGTGTGTTCGATGCTTCGCCGCAGGTTAGCGAGCAGCTCAGGCGTCACGATCGCCACGCCCACGGCATAAACCTCAAGGGTTTCGCGGAGGTCGTAGAGGTCCTTCACTTCCTGCGTCGTAAAGCGGCGCAAATAGGCGCCCCGGCGAGACTCAATTCGGATGAGCCCCTGGGTGTGTAGACTATTGAGCGCCTCACGAACAGGCGACTTGCTGATGCCAAGCTGGTTGGAGAGAGACTGCTCCGTCAACCTGGTCTCGTCATCCAGATCTTCCCGCAATATGTAGCTTTTAATGCTGTCATATGCCAGCGCGGTCAGGTTTTGCGGAGTGTCTATCTTCTTCATCGATCGCATAAGCACTTCTCGCATTCTACTCAATCGCGCATCCGGGCTCCCAATTCGACCTGTAGTATATGAAATATCATTTCTGATTCATCGGACCCTTATGCCGCCAATTGCTTATCTGGAATGCTCCCGCTGCAAGGCCAGAATCTCCGCCCAAACTCCCCAGACCGTTTGCACACAATGCGTCGACCAGCCCGCCGGCGCCCTTTACGTTCGCTATGACCTTTCGCACCTTCACGGCGCCGCGGAGCGCGATGTCATCGCAAAGGACGCTGCTTCGTCCGCGTGGGCGGGAATGTGGCGTTATCGCTCCGTGCTTCCGGAGGTTCAGCCTGTAACGCTCGGCGAGGGTTGGACGCCGATGCTGCATAGTAAGCGCTATCCCGGAGTGTTCGTAAAAGAGGAAGGGGCCAATCCAACCGGCACCTTCAAGGCCCGTGGTCTGGCGCTTGCTGTGACCATGGCGCGGAGCTATGGTTTGCACAAGCTCGCGGTCCCTTCTGCCGGAAATGCGGCGGGCGCGCTTGCGGCTTACGCGGCTGCCGCGGGAATCGAGGCGCATATCTTCATGCCTCTCGATGTGCCCTTCGCCAACTATGTCGAGGCAATGGCTTATGGAGCAAATGTCACGCTGGTCGATGGATTGATCTCCGACTGCGCTCGTATTGTGAACGAGCGCAAGCAGGAAGAGAAGTGGTTTGATGTCTCCACGCTGAAAGAGCCGTTTCGCATCGAAGGCAAAAAGACGATGGGATACGAACTCGTCGAGCAGATGGGTTGGGAGTATCCCGACGCTGTCTTCTATCCGACCGGCGGTGGAGTCGGCCTGATCGGGATGTGGAAGGCATTTGACGAGCTGGAGGAACTTGGCTGGGTGAAGCCAGGCAAGCGCCCGAAGATGATCGCCGTCCAATCCTCAGGCTGCGCGCCGGTTGTCCGCGCATTTGACGAGGGCGCGAACGCCAGCAAGGTGTGGCAGGATGCGGCCACATTTGCCTCCGGCCTGCGCGTTCCCAAGCCGTATGGCGACTACATCATTCTCGACATCCTGCGCGCGTCGGGGGGCGTGGCGCTTGCTCTGAGCGATGAAGAGATACTTGCCTCCATCCTCGACTGGGCGCGCAACGAGGGCATCTTTCTCTCGCCCGAGGGAGCCGCGGTGACTGCTGCCTATGACCACTTACTGGCGAGTGGATTTCTCAAAGCATCGGACCGCGTGGTTCTGTTCAACACTGGAGCAGGCCTGAAGTACACAGACGTTACGGCGGCAGCGATGCACCTCAAGCGGCCAATCGCAGAGTTGCAGCCCATCTGAGCATCGACTTGCAGCACCGTACATAATGGATGCAGCAATAGTTGTTCGCCAAAGCATGCCCAGCCAGATCGAGAAAACTCCGGGAAGCAAAACCAGGTTCTTTTCGATCCTTGCCCTGACTGGCATTGCGTTATGGCTGGGCGGCGTTGCCGCCGGCCTGCTCGGCCATGCTGCGCCGGGTATCGTGCTTCGCTCCATCGCCATCCTGCTGTTCGCCATGGCTGCGGTGTCCCGGTCCTCGCTGATGGTGTGGACCTTTCTTGCCATGTTGGCCGGCGTGGAACTCGGTCTCGATGCGCCACATTTTGCCGTGCAGACGCATTTTCTGGGCGATCTGTTTCTGCGGCTGATCCGCATGATCGTGGCGCCGCTGCTGTTTGCCAGCATTACCACGGGCATCGCGGCGCATGGCCAATTGCGGTCGATCGGGCGGGTTGCGGTCAAAGCGCTCGTCTACTTCGAAGTCGTGACGACACTCGGCCTGATCATCGGCACAGTCGCGATGAACATCTCCGGCGCGGGTTGGGGAATCATCTTCCCCCCAGCAACCGCCGATGCCGTGTCTGCCGTCCAGACGCTGCACACGTGGCAGCAAACGATCGTGAATCTGTTTCCTGAGAACATTGCGCAGGCGGTCGCGCAGAACCAGATCCTGCAGGTCGCGATCTTCTCAGTGCTGTTCGGCGCCGCGCTCGCCATGCTGTCCGTGGAGAAACGAGCTCCGTTGCTCTCGGTGCTGCAATCGCTTGCGGACACCATGTTTCAGTTGACACGCATTGTGATGTATCTTGCGCCGCTCGCAGCCGGTACAGCTCTGGCCTATACCGTAGCGAGCATGGGCTTCGCCGCGCTGCTCTCGCTGGGGAAGCTTGTCCTCACGTATTACGCGGCGCTGGCAGTCTTCAGCCTCGGCGTTCTGGTTCCGATACTCCTCGTCTTCCGGATTCCGATCCGGAAATTCATTTCAGCGGTGGGTGAGCCGGCTGCCATCGGATTTGCGACGACTACTTCCGAGGCGGCGTTGCCGCTGGCCATGGAGCGCATGGAGGAGTTCGGCGTGCCGCGCTGGATCGTCTCGTTCGTCATTCCTACCGGATACAGCTTCAACATGGACGGCTCCAGCGTATACCTTTCGATGGCAGCGATCTTCGTTGCCCAGGCTGCCGGCATTCACCTGAGCATTGGCCAGCAGATCGCGATGCTGGGCACATTGCTGATTGCCAGCAAGGGAGTCGCAGGTGTGCCGCGCGCGGTGCTGGTGGTGCTGCTGGCGACGGCCAGTGCGATTCACATTCCCACGGCGCCGATTCTGCTGATCCTGGGCATCGATACCCTGATGGACATGGGCCGCACGATGATGAATGTCGTGGGGAACTGCATGGCCAGCGCCGTGATCGCTCGATCCGAAGGCGCTTTGTCCGATGGTCTGGAGACGATTTCCGCGTAACTTGTTACACCCTCCCCGGGCACGTACATTAACTCTTTGTGTTTCAGTGTCGGACTCCACAATGTATTCGCTTCCGGCGGTGGTTTTTCGCCACTGGGCCGTAGCAGGAGATTGCCACGCAAGCCGGAAGCAAATGCCGGAGCATAAAGGCCGGGTCAGCCGGAGCGGCGGGATCGGGCCAGAGCCAGCCCACCGAGGGCCATGGCGATCAGCCCCAGCACAACGGCCGCGGCGCCACCGACTACTCCGTTGCCGGTACCGGGACCACCTGTGGCGATGGCCAAATTGAGCCCACCGTTGACCATTGCGATTAGCCCCGCCACCAGGGCCACGATGGCTCCGAGTCGCCCGGAGGCGGTGCCGAAACGACTGGCGGGGCGGGCCAGAGCCAGCCCACCGACGACCACGCCGACCAGCGCCAGCACGGCAACCGTGGTGGCCCAGAGTCGTCGGGGGGTCAGGCCGTAAACCGTCGTGGCGGCTGGCTGGGAAACGTGCGCGGCCACCAGCACGGCATGCACAAGCCCCACGAACAGGACGGCTGCAGCCAGGGCGGCGAGAATAAGAGCGAAGGTTCGTTTCATAGAACTCCAATTGCGCCCATTATCCAGACATCGGATGAGGTCCGTATTGGAAAAAATTGACCTACCCGACCAGCGTCGCGTGATTTTGTATCGCGCAATCACTCCGTCGACGAACATATTCCGTCGGGCTCAGATTCGAGAAGAATCGAAACTCGTGAATCAGATGCGATTGATCGTAATACCCACAATCCACGGCCACTCGCCCCCAATCCGGCGCAGCGGTCTGCCGCACCGTTTCGAGCGTTTGCCGAAAACGCCGGACGCGACAAAAAAGCTTGGGCGACATGCCGACCTCGCGCGCGAATATTTGAATGAAGCGGCGTTGACTGAGGCCCGCATCTCGCGCGACATCGCGAATAGTGAGGGCTGAGTCGGGACGACCGAAAGTATCGAGCGCAAATCGCACGGCGTAGTGACGCTCCAACGGCCGGAACAGATGCGCCATCAGTGCGTTCTCCAACAGGTCAAACCGCTCTTCCGGCGTTTTGCCTGCGCACAACCGCTCACGAAGTTCCGTAGTGGCGGAAGTCCCCCAAAGCGCATCCAGGTCAACGTGCGTATCTGCCAGTTCGCTCGCCGGCGTTCCAAGAAACGGAAACGCGCCGCCTGGTCTGAAACGCACGCCAATGACGGAAACGAGTTCCCGCGGATCAATCACGAAAGGACTGCTATGAGTTCCGGAAACAACCGCTCCTGAAAAGCGTTTTGATTGCTCTGGTTTCGCGGGATCGTAAATCCGAAGTTGATTTTCGTGAAGATTGATCCCCAGATCAATCGTGCCGTTAGCGGCTATCCGCTCCTTGGAATGCGCCGGTGCATCAATGAGCAGCCAAAGCTGCTCGACGCAAGTGTCGAGGGGCGGGGCCGGAATTCTGCAAACGTATTGCACAGCACCAACAGAGTACGTTGATGACCGCCAATGACTCAATGGGAACGCTAAATGCCTTCTGGCTCAAAGCCTTCGTCCGCAGCCTCGGTGTCCTGTCGGGTTCAATCGAGAGGGAACGCGGGGTACGCCTGGATGTCGGGCTCATCCTCGATGATGAGGGTGAAGCGGCGTTGCATCCTGGCTCCGAAGCCTCTGAGGATGATGCGAATCGCCTCGGCAATTCGGCCGCCATCGCCGACCAGTTGTGCGACGTCATCTTTGTGGACGCTGACCGTAAAGGTCGCGCCTTCGCTGGTCATAACTGTCTGGATAATGACCTCGCCGGAATGGTCCACAAGCGAGCTGACGATCTTAAATAGAACGTGATAGACCGAAACATCTCTGGGGTCCGCCATGTTGACATGGTCTCAGGTCAACATGCCAGAGGCAAATCACTTGGGTAGTGGGTCATGTTGAAGTGCGTGACTGAACAAGTCTCTCCTTGCCCGCTCTTGCCGGCATCTCAGAAAAGTATTCTCCCAGCGCCCGCCGCCTATTGGTTCGCCATCTGTTTCCTCAAAACGGGATCCAGGTTCGTCTTATCGATCAGCGCCACCCCCGTATCGACAAACGCCGGGAACGGAGAGACTGGATCGAGGAAATAGTCTCCACCCAGCGGCTTCACCGGATAGTGATGGACTTCGTCCAATGCCTTCAACCCCAGAAAGGCCATCGTGTGGGGCTTTTGAGCGATCGTCGAGTCAATCGTTCCATCCCCCACCAACTGCAACGTATCGGTGTCCACATCCATCGCTATCAGCACCCGGTCGGTGGCATTCCTCCGCTTGAGGGCTTCCGCTACGTTCGCGCCCGACCTTGATTCCAGGCAAATGAACGCGTCAATCTTGGCAGTACCAGTCCGCGCAAGGTACACCATCGCTTGATCCAACGCCGTACCTGGGTCCGCCTTGATGTCGAACACCTCCACGGTCTTGATCCCTTTGTAATCCTCCGTGATGTCCTGATAGCCCTTTAACCGCTCATCCAGGTTCGGCTGCCCCGGATTGGTGAAGAACACTACATTTCCTTTCCCATTCAGTCGCGACACCAGGCGCCTCCCGCCCAGCTTGCCCGCCTCGAAATTATTGGTTCCGATGAAGTACAGGCGCTTGCTCTCCGGCGAATCCGAGTCAATCGTGATCACCGGAATGCCTGCCGCAACCGCAGCATCGATCTCCGGTGCCATCAGGCTCGAGTTCGCTACCGAGACCAGGATCCCCGCAGGCTTGCTCGCGACCGCCGCCTTAAACTCATCCACCTCCGCCTGGGCATTCAAACCTGCTGGCCCACGCATATCCACCGTAACCCCGTATTCCGCCCCCGCCGCCACAAGTCCCGCCGCGGCCGACTTCCAGTAGGGCACTGCCGTGTTTGTAGCGATCAGGTAATACCGCTCGTCCTTGCTATGTCGAGTGCAGCCCGTAAGCATGGGAAGCACCGCCGTCAAGAGCGCTAAAGAAATCCGTTTGCTCAACGTCATCATCGTCAACCTCCGGAACTTCTCTTGTGAAGCACAGCAATATCCCCCGCAGTAGGCAGGGTCATCGTTCCCACGGGAGCCAGATACTGCTCCCATTGGATGAGAAAAATTGGTTGAGAAAAACTCCAAATCAACTAAAATCAGCATGATTTGCCGAACGGGCACTCCTCGGCCCACTCTTGTACTTCCCGCAAAACCCGGGCACTACGCAGGATTGCTTCTGGGTAGCCGGTCATCAGAACCGCGTTACCTCTAAGGTTGATCTATTGGAAGGCCGAAGACTGAGACGGGCCGCCGCGACGCCGAATCTGAGCGTCCCGGAATAGGATTCCCAATCGCCTCAAAACCCTCCCCGTTCCAGCGAAATTGATAGTTGAGGTATCCACTAGAACAGCAGTCGCCCTCCTGAAGCTTCGGGTCGAAAAGGCGGACGTTCAGAAGCCGATCTTTCTCGAAGACCTCGTAAAGACCGTATTGGGCGCGGTCGCCCGCGTGAAAAAAGCCTAACAGTTTCGGCGTTCCGCCCGAGTTGCCGTAGATATAGACCCAATAGTGATACTGAGTACCTCCCGAGTCGTACCGAAGAACTACAATCGCTTCCTCGCTGTGGCCGCCTGAGAGCCTTGCGAATTGCACTCCCTCCAGTGTCAGTCCCGAGAATCGCGCGCCGTCCGCTCCAGCACTGTCGTCGTGTTCGTCCCATTTCCCATTCACCAACTCAATATGCCGCTTCAGTCGTAGGCTCATCCATTGCAGATGGTCTGGCCAGCTATTCGGATGGATCCACGGATACGAGAAGTTCTTGAAGTCAGCGGTCCGGAGGTCCGCCGAAGAATGCTGTGCCCAACCCATCATGCAGGTCAGGACAAGAGCAATGAGAGACAATCGAATGAGCCTCATGGTAAAGGCAATTCTAACCGGCGGAGGATAATCGACGTGGTGCATGAAAAACGGGGTTTTCGGAAACTTCGTTGCCCCGGACTTTCAAACTGGCCCAGTACCATCACTTACCGGATAACCAGGGCATGCGCGATACACTGGGCTCGAGTGTGCGCCGATGGCCTGGTATGAATTGAATTCCGTGGACGATCCGAAGCTGGATGAGCTGGCAGAGCGTTTTCACCTGCATCCGCTTCACGTGGAAGACAGCCGGTCGCCGGACGAGCGCATCAAGGTGGAACAGGGCGCCGCATATACGTTCGCGGTACTGAAGCCTGGCCGGCTGATTCCGGCGAGCGCGGGATCTGAACCGGCGGTGGCATTCTCCACGATCGATATCTTTGCGGGCAATCACGAGGGCGAGCCCTTTTTCATCACCATCGCGGATCCGGCCTGTCCGACGACGGCGGAGGCACTGGCTCGTGCCCGGCGCGAGGGTTCCGACGATAAGCCCGCCAAGTTGCTGTATCTGATACTCGACACGATCGTCGATCTCTACTTTCCGGTGATCGATCACTATGACGAGAAGATCGATGACCTTGAGGATCGGGCGATTGCAAAGCCGGAGCCGGACACCTTGCAGCGCGTTTTTGCCCTGAAGCGTCAGTTGACCGATTTGCGGCGGGTGCTGGTTGGAACACGGGATGCCGCGCTGCACCTGCAACGTGATCCGGAGTCAATCATGGATGCGGAGCACCAGCCCTTTGTGCGCGATATTTACGATCACATCGTGCGGCTGCTCGATTCGGTCGAGACGCAACGCGACCTGGTCAATAATTCCCTGGACGTCTATCTATCCTCCGTCGCGAATCGCACCAACGAAGTGATGAAGGTGCTGACCGTGCTCGGCACGATTGTGCTTCCGGCGATTGCAATCAGCGGCATCTATGGCATGAACGTGAAAGGCCTGCCATTTGAAGACTCTCCGCATGGGGCGGCGTATATTGCGGTGTTTACCGTGGTCTGTACGGTCGCGCTGCTGGCGTGGCTGAAGAAGCGCGGCTGGAGCTAGCGGCGGCAGTGGCCATGCCGAGGGCGGGCTGATTGGTCAGGCAGCCGACAGGCCCGCACTTATTTAAATGTTGCCAGCGGCGCGCGTCGGGATAGAATCGGGCGATACAGATTCCAGTTTTGAACCAATCTCCCTTGCCTGGCCAGGTCGGCTGAGCCATGGGATGGGGCCCCCGATGAGCAATTTTGCACGTATCGTGACGCGCCGTGTTGAGGCGAAATGGCAGAGTAGCTTGACGGCGTTTCCCGGCGGGTCCGCCACGTGGCTCGCGGGACGAATCCTGCGCATCGCCTGCGCAGTCGTGCTGTTCGGCGCCGCAATCCCGGCGTTGGCGAAGGATTCCGTTCCGGACTGGGTGCGCTCGGCCGCGGCTCAGACCATTCCCCACTACCCCGAGGAGACCAACGCCGTCGTCCTGCTGGACGACACCAGGTACACGGTCGCTCCGGATGGCCGCGCCGTCGAGCATCGCCGCCGGGTGGTCAAGATACTCCGGCCTCAGGGCCGCAACGAAGCCATTATTCACGTCGGGTTCGATAAGGACACCAAAATCCTCTCGATGAACGTCTGGAGCATCGGCGCCGACGGCCACGAATATGCGATGAAGGACAAGGACTTCGCGGAGACCGGCTACGGCGATGACGATATCGCTTTCGCGGACGACCGGTTCCGCGTCGCGCGTGCTCCGGCTGCCGACCCCGGCAGCGTTGTTGCTTATGAATACGAGCAGCGCAGCCGGCCGTTCCTCACGGAGAAAACGTGGTTCTTCCAGGGCGAGCTTCCTCACCTCAGTCAGAGCTTCACTCTGGAACTACCGCCCGGTTACACCTACGGCACGGTATGGGCCCATCATCCGCCGGCCGACGCCGCGGATCTCGAAGGCAAGGGCTGGCGCTGGGAGATGAAGGACATTCCGGGCATCGATCTGACGCGGGTCCCGCTTTCGCCCGCACCCGGGTCACTGGCCGCGCGCATGACGGTTCACTACGCCGGCCCAGGCCTCGCGGCGGCTACCGATGGCACCTGGAAGAGCGTCGGGCAGTGGTACGACGCGCTCTTCCGCGAGCGCGCTGCGGCGTCGCCCGAGTTGGCCGCGAAAGCCCAGCAACTGACCGCCGGCAAGACCGACTTCTTCGACAAGACCGAGGCCATTGCCGAGTTCGTGCAGAAGCAGGTGCGCTACGTCGCCATCGAGATCGGCATCGGCGGGTATCAACCCCATGCCGCCGGAGACGTCTTCCGCAACCGCTATG
>DASWCA010000418.1:0-5182 GCA_036390355.1 Acidobacteriaceae bacterium | reverse complement strand
CGCCGACGCGTGTATCGGGTGTCAGTACTGTGTGTGGAACTGCCCGTAGAGCGTGCCCCAGTTCAATCCGGAGCGCGGCGTCGTCGGCAAGTGCGACATGTGCAAGGGACGCCTCGACGAGGGCCTTGAACCTGCCTGTGTCAATGCCTGCCCCGAAGCAGCCATCGAGATTGAGATTGTGAATATGGCGCAATGGGGGAAGAACTTTTCCGCCGCTGAGAGTCCCGGCATGCCGTCTGCGATCCACACGGTCTCGACCACCCGGATCACGTTGCCCGAGACTACGAACTCTGTACTGGAACGAGTAGACGCCGGGCAGATCCATCCCGAGCATGCCCATTTGTCGCTCGTCTTCATGACCACACTGATGCAGGCGGTGACTGGCGCGCTCGTTGTCATGCTGCTGCGCCACCATCTCGACGCCGTTCGTCTTGGCGTTCTACTCATGATCGCAGGGATTGCGCTCACCATCTCCACCATGCACCTCGGACGACCGGCATATGCGTGGCGAGCACTCAAAATGTGGCGTCGCTCCTGGCTAAGTCGCGAGGTTCTGCTCTTCACACTCTTTTTTCTGTCTCTCAGCGCGGTCACAATCTGTACTGGCGCCGTTCAGCTTCACCATGCAGTTCCTGCGGGTCTGCTAGTCAAGTTGGGATGGCTCACGGCTTCGCTGGGACTTGCAGGAAACCTGGCCAGTGCATACATCTACCTTGTGCCTGCGCGTCCTTCCTGGAACATGCGGCACACTCCTGTCGATTTCGTGCTGACCGCCGGCTTTCTCGGTCCCATGCTCTCCGCGGTCCTCTGCGATCTTCCGCAGTCTCTCGTTGCAAAGATGCCGCTCGCAGAGCAAGTTTCGACGCGCTTCACTGGTTCGCTCCCCACACTGCTCGCAGGTGCTTTCGCAATGGCATGGTTGCTGAACCAGGGGTTGCGCCTCTATCGCCTGAATCGATCGACGTTGTTTGAAGCTCGCGCGACCTTCTCGCTGCTCTCCAGCGATCTGCTACGACCGCGCACCACCGCGTCCTTTATCCTTGTACCTTTTAGTGTGTTGATGATTGCCACCGATCATCCGCTACTGGCAATTGGCGCGGGGCTGGCTGGCATTCTGCTGGCGCGCTACCTCTTCTTCGTATCGGTCGTGCCGCTCAATATGGCGCTCACCTTTGTTCGTACGAGGGCGGCATGAGACGCCTCGGCCAGCTTCGACGCCTGCTCGGGATCGACACTGCACGGGAGCGCTACGCCTACGGCGAAGATGCGCGCTACGGATATGTGTCCGCCTCAAGAGTTGCCGATAAATGGGTCAAGACCACCTGTGGCTACTGCTCTGTTGGTTGTGGAATGTTGATCGGCGTAAAGGATGGCAAAGCCGTTGCGGCGCGCGGCAATCCTGACCATCCGGTGAATCGCGGCAAGCTCTGCCCCAAAGGGTTGAGTGAACATCACATCCTCGATGCGCCCGGTCGCGCTACGCAGCCCTTGCTGAGAAAGAATGGCAAGCTCGAGCCGGTCTCGTGGGATGAAGCGCTGGAAACCATGATCGAACGGATCGGCACAATCCAGGCGAAGCATGGCTTCAATTCGCTCGGTGTCGTCGGTACCGGCCAGTTGCTTACCGAGGAGTTCTATACGCTCGGCAAGCTCGTCCAGTTAGGTTTTCGCACACCCAATCATGATGGCAACACGACACTTTGCATGGCCAGCGCAGTTTCCGGATACAAATTGTCATTCGGTAGCGATGGGCCTCCTGGCAATTACAAAGACCTTGAGACTGCCGACGTCATTCTCTTGATCGGCGCGAACATCGCCGACAATCACCCGATCCTGTGCAACCGGCTTGAGCGCAACAAGAAACGCACACTCATCGTCGTCGATCCGCGGGTTACCAAGACCGCGATGATGGCCGATATTCATCTGCCGATCAAGCCACGCGGTGACATCGCACTCATCAACGGCATCGCACACATTCTCATTCGCGACGGCTTGATTGATCGCGATTACATCGCCGAGCACACGACCGGGTTCGACGAGTTGGCGAACTTTGTCGCGAGCTACACGCCCGAACATGTCGCACAGGTCACGGGCCTCAGCGTATCGCAGATCGAGCACGTAGCTTTGTTGTATGGACGCGCGAAAGCGGCGTTTATCGGTTGGACGATGGGCGTCAATCACTCAACCCAGGGCGCGGCCACCGTCACGGCGATCAACAATCTAGCGCTCATCACGGGTAATATTGGCCGGGGTGGGGCGGCGCCGTTCTCAATCACCGGCCAGTGCAACGCCATGGGAACCCGCGAGGCCGGCTTCACTTCTTCGCTGCCCGGATACCGCAAGTTCGACAATGCCGCAGACCGTGAAGAACTCGCAGCCCTGTGGGATCTCGATGTCCGGTATATTCCCAAAGCACGCGGCCTTGCCTACCCTGACATCATTGAAGCTGCCGTTACGGGCAAGATCAAGGCGCTCTGGTTCATCGCAACCAACCCCGCCGTATCGTTCCCGAATTATTCGGTGCTCGAACAGGCTCTTCGCAGTGTCGAGTTCCTCGTCGTACAGGACGGATTTCATCCCACGCCCACCAGCGACTTTGCTCATCTCGTTTTGCCGGCTGCCATCTGGGGCGAAAAGGAAGGCACCTACACTAACTCCGAACGCCGTGTCAGCAAGGCGAATCGCATCGTCGCTCCGCCAGGAGAAGCGCGCGCGGACTTCGATATTTTTCTCGATCTGGCGGAGCGAATGGGCGTGCGGCAGGTCCTCTACCCCGGTTGGGCGACAACGCACGACGCCTTTCGCGAGTGGCAACGTGTCTCGGCTGGCCGCATGTGCGACTACAGCCAGTTCACATGGGATGAGATTGAGAGAGTTGGCGGCTTGCAGTGGGGTGGAGAGCGCCTATACGGCGACGGAATTTTCCCTACCGCCGATGGCCGTGCGAAGTTACACCTCGTTCCATGCGAGCCCTTCATCGAGCAGCCCAACAAGGAGTACGACTTCATTCTCAACACCGGCCGCACAGTCGAACACTGGCACACCCGTACGAAGACAGCGCAGGTTGACATGCTCAACAAGATGGTTCCCAACGCGTGGATCGAGATGAACCCTGTCGACGCCACCCGCCTTAAATTACGCTCGCACGATCGCGTCACCGTCGTCTCTCGGCGCAGCAGAGTCGCCAATCTTGAACTGCGCATCACCGCGATCGTCGCACCCGGCCAGGTATTCATGCCCTTCCACTTTTCCGAGACCAACTCCAACCTCGTCACCCTCGGAGCGTTCGACCCCATCTCCCGCGAGCCGAACTTCAAGCAGTGCGCCGTTCGCATCGAGAAGACTACCGCGGCCTGAAGCGGCTCAAGTTTCTCCGGCCATGCAGCCGGTGTTTGTCATCCTCAAAAAGCAACCATGACGTTGCCGCAAGTGCCCGACATACGCGCCACCCCAAATTTATTCCGGAGGAATTCCATGGCAAGCTACAAAGCATTTATGAAGTCCGGCCACCCGCCGACCCTTCTCGCCGCATTTTTGTACTTCGACTTCAGCTTCGCGATCTGGGTGCTCAACGGCGCCATGGGTCCGTTCATCAGTCAAAATTTCCATCTCTCCCCGGCACAAATCGGCTTCATGGTCTCTGTGCCGACTTTGGCGGGCGCGTTCATGCGGTTCCCGCTCGGCATCATCTCACAATATATCGGCCGCAAGAACGCGGCGATCGTCGAAATGTCAGCCATCATCGTCGCGTTGCTTTATGGCTTCTTCTTCGTTCACACCTACCACAATGTGCTGGCGATGGGCGTTCTCCTGGGCATTGCGGGTGCGAGTTTCGGAGTCGCTCTGTCGCTTGGCTCGGGGTGGTTTCCAAAGCAGTACAAGGGGCTCGCGATGGGGATTGCGGGCGCCGGCAACAGCGGCACCGCTCTAGCAGCGCTCTTCGCTCCACGCCTGGCCATGCATTTCGGCTGGCAGAACGTCTACGGCTTTGCTGCCGCAATGATGCTCCTTCCGCTTGCCGTCATGATCGTGTTCGCCAAAGAGCCACCGGACATCGAGCGCGCCACACTGCGCGAACACCTCAGCTGCCTGTTTGAGGCTGACGGTTGGTACTTCAATCTGATCTACATCATTACCTTCGGAGGCTTCCTCGGCCTGGCTACTTTCCTGCCGTCCTTCTACTACAGCCAGTTTCACGTGACCAAGGTGCAAGCCGGGACTCTTACTGTCTTTGCCACGCTCACAGGAAGTCTCACACGCGTAGTCGGAGGCTGGTTCGCCGACAGAATCGGCGGCATCACCACCCTCTCCGTTGTATTCCTTATCGCCATAGCAGCTCTGTTTGGTTTGATGGCGACGCCCACCCTCACCGTCACGACCTTACTCTTCATGCTCTGTTTCGCGGCGCTTGGTGCAGGCAACGGCGCTACCTTTCAGCTTGTACCTCTACGCTGGCCACTCACGACTGCAGTTGCAGGCGGGATGATCGGCGAGATTGGCGCGCTCGGTGGAGGAATCCTTCCTAACGTCCTCGGCATGTCAAAACAGCACACCGGCAGTTATCGCTGGGGGTGGATCTGCTACGCCGCGCTAGCGTTCGTCGTCCTGATCGTGATGCGTGTGGTCGCACGCAGTTGGACCACAACCTGGGTCAGTTCCGGGGGGCGCGCTCATCCGAATGCTCTACCCGAATCGGCCTATACGGATGACGCGGATGGCTATCTCGCAGCTGACTGAAAGTGGTTACAACAAATGTGCAGGCAGGCGGCCAAATTGCATGTCCGCCTGCCTGCTGGTTAATAAGTGAATGAAAAGCGGGAGTTTTCAGCAGTGACCTACGCTCATCGAGCGAGGAAATCCTCGGCTAGTCGGAATTCCCATAGCCAGTATGTTGGGACACAGCAAGCAGGCGGGACGTCTGCTTTACCAGACATGCACGGCCAGGATTGAAGGTGCGCCGGTCTTGCCATCGATCACATTGACCTTCAGAACCGCCTCGATATTGCGGTCGGAGAAATCCCTGCCGGCTTTGTCCCTGAGCATCTGCATGTAATTCGGACTCGTGGCAAATTGAGCTGCCGCCTCTGTTCCGTTACGGCCGACACCCGCCAGCGCAATCACCCAACTGTTCGTCGTTGTATCGCGGAACCGCGCTATCAACGCATAGTCATCCGCGCTTGAA
>DASWCA010000417.1:0-2745 GCA_036390355.1 Acidobacteriaceae bacterium | reverse complement strand
TACGGCGGCTACGATTCCAACCAGGTAGACTTCCGCTCCAACGGCTTCCTCGCTGCATTTACGGCCGCGCAAGCAGGCGTCGATACTCCGTTGATGACGCAGATCGCAAAGGGAGATACCCGCAATTCGGCGCAGGTTTCTGGAGTCGCCTATCTCAAGGCCAACTATGCAAGCACGATTCAAACTACCCCTTTCAAAACCAACGACGTCGGTGGCCTCGCCAACTCGTTGGCCAACCGTCTCCAGTCGGCCACGACAGCGAACCCCAATGGCGTTCCGCTGGTCGTAGCTGCGGGCCTTCCGGCAACCTTCTTCAAACCGTATCCGCAATATCTGGGCGGCGTCTTCGTTCTTCAGACTCGCGACTACTCCAACTACAACGGCTTGCAGGTGCAGCTTGAGAAGCGCTTCTCCAGAGGATTCCTGGTTACCGCCAACTACACCTATTCCAAGACACTCGACGTCCGCTCCTACGACCCCACGTTCACCACGGTTGCGACGGGGTCGAGCCAGTCAGCGGCTGGGACGCCCTTCGATTACCACACTCCACGGCTCAACTACGCAGCCTCGGATCTCGACAATCATCACGTCCTCAACGGTTACTTCGTCTACGAACTTCCCTTCGGACATGGCCGCATGTACGGTTCGAACTGGAACCGCGCGCTCGACGGCGCGATTGGCGGCTGGCGGGTTTCGGGAGATGGATACCTGCAATCGGGACGCCCGATCACGTTCTACTCCGGCTACAACACGTTCTCAGGATCTGTGCAGACTCCTGCCTCGTGCCAGGGCTCGTGCAACGCGCATATGGGCAGCATCCACGTCGAGTCGTCCGGGCAGACGTATTACTTCACCGCGGCGCAGCGCGCGCAGTTCTACGTGCCGGATGCCGGAGGCTTCTCCAACGAAGGCCGCAACTTCTTCCGCCAGGACCACGTCTGGCAGGCGGATACAACCCTCTCCAAATCGTTCCGCACCTTCCGCGAGGAATACCTGGAGTTCCGCCTGGAAGCGCAGAACGTCTTCAACGTCGTCACCTACGATACCTTCGGTTCGCAAAGCATTCAGTCGAGCAGCTTCACTCGCCTGAATCCCGCCAGCGACGGCGTCTTGAACAATGCGCCCCGTCGAGTACAACTCTCCGCCAAGTACGTCTTCTAAAGCATCGCGCGCTACACCAGATTTCCGATCCGCTGATAAAAGGATGTTCCATGGCATTCTTTCGAGAGGAAGCGCGCAAACATACCCATCGCCTCGAACTGGCGCCTGCACTCCGGCAATTTGTCCTCCGCGGACGCATCGCCACCCTGGACGCCAACGCGCACGTCATCCCCGACGGCTTCGTCTGCGTTCAGGACCAACTCATCGCCGCGGTCGTCTCCGCCGACGCCGGCCTTCCGCCCGCCTTCCAGGACGCTCCCATCGTCCTGACGCGCGGCACCATCTATCCCGGCCTCATCGAGCTACACAATCATCCGTCCTATAACGCTATCCCGCTCTGGAGCGTCCCGAAGCAGTACCTCAACCGCATGCAATGGAGGACGGACCCGCTCTACAAGCGCCAGGTCGCCAACCCGGCTACACTCCTCACCCATCACCCCCAGGACATCTATCCCAAATCCGTCGCCCGCTTCGTCGAGTGCCGCGCCCTTCTCGGCGGCGTCACCACAACGCAGGGCCTCACGCTCCAGACGCTCGGAAATGCAACTCCCTACTATCAGGGCCTCGTGCGCAACGTCGAATTCTCCTACGGCGCCGACTGGCCCACCGCCATCGACTACATCAATGACTTCGCCTCCTTCGCCGAGTTCGAGCAGAACTACAGCCCGCTAATGAACCAGTCCCTCAGCCGCATGGTCATTCACCTCTGTGAAGGCACCGACCCGCCCACGCAGGCCCTCTTCGCCAATCTCATCGACGCCAACGGCAAGCCCCTCATCGCCGGCAATCTCCTCGCGATTCACGGCACGGCGCTTGGCCCCGAGCAGCTCCAATCTCTAAAAGCCGCAGGCGGAATCGTCTGGTCCCCGACCAGCAACTTCCTCCTCTACGGCGCCACCACCGACATCGCAGCAGCCATCGCTGCAGGAGTCACCATCGCCATCGGCTGCGACTGGGCGCCCAGCGGAACCAAGAATCTCCTCGGCGAACTCAAGATCGCCCGCCTCACCAGCCAGCACCTCGGCTGCCCCTTCTCCGACGAGCAACTCGTCCGCATGGTCACCACCATTCCCGCGAAGATGATTGGCTGGGACCCCTTCGTCGGATCCATCGAACCGGGCAAGCAAGCCGACCTGCTCGTCATCGGCAAAGACGACGGCAACCCCTATTCCGCCCTCATCGCAGCCACCGAAAGCGATGTCGCCGCCGTCGTCATCGCCGGAAAAGTCCGCGCTGGCCGCGCATCGCTAGTCGACCCGACCGCGCCCAATGTCGAACTCATCCACGTCGCCAACCACTCCATGGTCCTCGATCTCATCGACGACCCCACCCAGCCCCTCGCTAATGTCACCCTGCAGGCCTCCATCGCCACCCTCTCCCACGCGCTGGAGCACCTGCCGGATATTGCAACGTCCTTCCAGGCTGGCCATCACGAACTCCAGGGTGCGCCTCCCAAGTTCGGCCTCAAGCTCGAAGGCGACGAGCATGCCGCGACCACCGCGGTCTCCGGCTTCACCCCCATCGGCCCCGGCGACGTCGACTCCATGGAGCTTGACGCCATCACCGCGGTCGACGACACCACCT
>DASWCA010000416.1:0-3815 GCA_036390355.1 Acidobacteriaceae bacterium | reverse complement strand
CGCGACCGAGGACCAGGCTGAAGCCCAGAAGATCGTCGACATCTGCATGGAAGCGGGCCTGAATTTCTTCGACACCGCCGACATCTACTCCGATGGGCGCAGCGAGACGGTCCTCGGCGGCGCAATCAAGCATCTCCGCCGTCAGGACATCCTTATCTCGACCAAAGCCACCTTCCCTTTTGGCACTGGCCCCAACGACCTCGGCTCCTCGCGTTACCATCTCACGCAGGCCCTCGAAGGCTCGCTCAAGCGCCTTGGCACTGACTACGTCGATGTCTTCCACCTGCACGGGTTTGACGCCCGCACGCCGCCCGAGGAGACTCTCTCCACCCTCGACAAGATGGTCCGCGAAGGCAAGATCCGCTACATTGCCTGCTCCAACTTCTCCGGCTGGCACCTGATGAAATCTCTCTCGGTCAGCGAGCGATACGGCTGGACCCGTTACGTCGCCCACCAGGTCTATTACTCCCTCGTCGGACGTGATTATGAGTGGGAGCTGATGCCGCTGGCGCTCGATCAGGGTCTCGGCGCGCTGGTCTGGTCGCCGCTCGGCTGGGGCCGCTTGACGGGAAAGATCCGCCGCGAGACCGGAATCCCAAAGGAAAGCCGCCTGAACTCTCAGTTGGTTGCGGATATGGGTCCGCAAGTCCCTGAAGAGTACCTCTACACCGTCGTCGATGCCATCGATGAGGTCGCAAAGGAGACCGGCAAGACCGTTTCGCAGATCGCCCTCAACTGGCTCCTCCGCCGTCCGACCATCTCCACTCTGATCATCGGGGCACGCAATGAGCAGCAGCTTCGCCAGAACCTGGGCTCTGTGGGCTGGACTCTCACGCCAGCGCAGGTCGCCAAACTCGACACCGCCAGCGAACGCCCCCTCGCCTATCCCTACTGGCATCAGCGCCAGTTCCCGGACCTCAACCCGAAGCCCGTGTAAGCGAGACACCAGCCACCGCCCTCCGACTGGCAAACCGGGAGCCCTCCACGCCGCTTCCCGCTTCCGCAAGCCTGAAAATAAAGACTCTTGGAGTCTCCTATGCCGGACGAGGCCAATTTTCCCGCCACGTGCGCATCTCAAGATGAGAAGATGGGAAGCATTCGATTGACTGCACTTATACGTCGAATGCTAGAGGGCCCGAATCGAAATGAAGCAATACAGAATTGTTCTTGCGCTGGTGCTGGCGACGCTATGTAGGACATCCATCGCAGACGCGCAGGAAGCGCTCCCCACAGCCAGCCGTACGCTCCAGTTATCGGCCTTTGGTGGCGTATCTGGCGTCTTTACCGGTCTTTCCGGCGGCAAGAACTTCAGCATCACCGCCGGCGGCGACCTCGCTCTCCCGAACTACCGCGCCGTCCGGCCTGTCGTCGAGGTGCGCGGAACCTATCCCACCGATCGCGGCCTTGTCGACTCGCAGAAAAGTATCCTCGCAGGCCTTCGCGTCGACTTTCTGCTCGGCCACCATATCCACCCCTATGGAGACTTTCTTTTTGGCCGCGGCCAGATTGACTACCGGTTCGGCTATCTCTTTCGTAATCAGGTGTATCTGCGGACGACAACGAACGTCCTCTCCCCTGGCGCTGGATTCGACTACGACCTCACCAATCATTGGGGAATCAAGGTCGATGGCCAGTTTCAGCATTGGGGAGAAGCCCCAACCCGCTCGGGTGCCATCTATTCGAAGGTAGGGACTGTCGGCATCGTTTATCGCTTTGGATTCGATCGCCGCCACAAACCGTAAGCCAGCCGATGTACCCAGAGTTCCTTTGCTCAGGTTAGACCGATCCATCACGGTCGAAACCGATAATACGCACGACGTCCGGAACACAGGAGTCGAAGTATGCGCGCAAAGGTTCAATCGTTCACTCACTGCTCCAAGGTTCAGGCGGTCCGCCTGGTCGCTGTCTTCCTCGGCGGAACTTCGGTCTCGCTTGCCGCGATCGAGCCTTCCAACTCTCCGTCGTCTTCATCGCCGGTCGCCATAATAGTCCTGCCCGACGCGCCCCGGCCGGACCTCGCCGGCAATTCCGCGGCGATCAACCTCCGGCCACCAGACTCTATGGCTACCGCACCGGATGTCGCCGCTGCAGAGATCATCGCGGCGCCTTCTCCAAGATTCAGCAGGCCTGAACTCGACGCAGCCTGCCAGGCTGGCACGGTGCGGGGCAAGCCATGCAGGGTGAAGTGGCTGCCCGTCGTCTGGGAGGCGTTTGAAGCCACCGCGTTCGAGAATGCCGGCAACATCGCATTCGACCAGGAAACCCGCCACGATCTTGCCGGCAACCCTTTCTGGAGCACCTACTTCAAATGCGTCCGTCAACTCCGCTATGACCAGTGGCGCGACGACGACAACTTTGTGGTCGATTACGTTGGGCACGGCTTGCAAGGCGGCATCGTCGCAAGCAGTTTTGAGCAACACGATCCAAAGGGCCGCGGCGTCATCTACGTCAACAACGGAAACTATTGGCGCAGCCGCCTGAAGGCCATGGCCTGGGTTGCCGTCTACGAGGTCCAGTGGAAGATCGGCCCAGCCAGCGAGGCCTCCATTGGCAACAGTGGCCTGAACACGTATTTCACCCCGCGCGTGCACGGACGCAGCACCAACGAGACCGGCTTCCAGGATTTCGTTGACACGCCCGTCGTGGGCTTCGGATGGAACGTTGGGGAAGACGCGTTGGACCGGTTCCTGATGCCGCACATCTGGGCGCATACCCACAATCGGCTGGTCCTCGGTCTGGCGTCGGTGCTGACACCGGGCAAAGGTGGCGCGAACCTCTTACGCTTCAAGCCGCCCTACTACCGCGACTTCCCCATTACGCCTGTGCGTTGAACGCGGACTCACAGATTGAACAGTTCTCGTAGCCGCTTCGTCTGTGCCCGGCTCACGGGGATCTCTGTCTTCTTGGGATCGTCCATACGCAACTGGTAGCTCGACTTGAACCAGGGGACGACCTCGCGGATGCGCTGGATATTGACCACAAACGAACGGTGCACCCGCCAGAAGGCCTCTGGATCAAGCTGATCCATGAGTTCTTCGAGTGTACGGCAATTCGATTCGCCTTCAACGCTCCTGGTTACGACGCTGATGGTTCCCCCATCGATCGACGCGTAGCAAATCTCTTTCTGGTCGACCAGCAGAAGGCGTCCCAGGGCGCGCACAATCACTTTGCCGGAATTGGCTTTGACCGGCTGTGTCCGCGTTTCGACCAGCCGCAGCAATGCATCGAGTTTGGCGTCACCCGCCGGATCGGGCCGGCCGGCCATCTTGGCGCGGACCTTTTCGATCGTCTTCAGGACCCGCTTGCGGTCAAACGGCTTCAGGAGATAATCGACCGCATTTACTTCAAAAGCGCGCACCGCATATTGATCGAACGCAGTGGCGAAGACCACCTGGGGAACATCAGTCTTCTTGTCCAGCAACTTCTTGAGGACGCCAAATCCGTCCAGCCCGGGCATTTGGACATCCAGGAAGACGACATCCGGCTTATGCGCGCGAATCAGCTCCACCGCCTCGATGCCGTTAGAGCCTTGTGCCAACACGTCGACGCCTTCTGCAGATTGAAGCAGATACAGAAGTTCCTGCCGGGCGAGTGGTTCGTCATCGATGATGAGGGCGGTAAGGGCCAAGGCAGCTCTCAGTTCTCAGTTGCAGGTTGCTGGTTGCTGGTTGCTAGTTGTTAGTTGCTGGTTAGTCCGCGCTGCAAACGAGGCGACAGAAAAGCCAAGACCACTTTAGCGGGTGGAGCAGCCGCTGTCAGCTTTTGAATGTGGGGAAGTATACGAAGAGAGAACCGGATCAACGCGCCCAACGAAC